>JAOZSC010000291.1 GCA_029939875.1 Desulfobacterales bacterium | reverse complement strand
AATATCAGGATTGTCTCTTATACTGGTATCTAACGAAATCGGGTATAAAGTCAAGTGGCTAGGTTTGTCCGGGGGTACTATTTCATAAAAATTATTCACGGTATTTCGAGTGTGCGAGAGTGGCGGAATTGGTAGACGCACTGGACTTAGGATCCAGCTCTGGCGACAGAGTGGGAGTTCAAGTCTCCCCTCTCGCACCATTTTTTAATACCCCAAGTGCCCGAAACAACAGAATGTTCAGGCACTTATTTATTAGAAAGGAAGATGATGCAAGTTTCCGTTGAAGATGTCAGCAGCGTCAAAAAGACACTTCACATTGAAGTGCCCGAAAAAGAGGTTGTCCGCCAGCTGGACAAGGCGTATAATGAATTAAAGAAAAAAGCCAAGGTGCGGGGCTTTCGGCCCGGTAAAGCGCCCAGATCGGTGCTGGTGCGGCTGTATAAAAAAGATGTTCACGCAGATGTTTCTTCCCGTTTAATTCAAACTTCGTTTATGGAGGCTCTTAAAGAGACGGATTTAAAAATCGTGGGCAGTCCCCAGGTAGACCCGCCCGAGTTGGATGTGGCGGGACCCTATAAATTTGATGCCACGGTGGAAATATCCCCTGAAATTGAGAATGTCGATTTCAGCGGGTTGTCTCTGAAACGTACAAACCACCGCTATTCTGATGTGGAGATTGAAACCCAGCTTAAGATGCTTCAAAAAAATATGGCTGAGCACCGGCCGGTGGAGGCCGCCCGCGCGGCGGAAAAGGGCGACTATGTTTTAATCGATTTTGAAGGCTTTAAAGATGGGCGATCCTTTAGCGAAACCCCCCTGACCCGCGATTTTAATTTAAAGCTGGGTGAGGGGCCGATCATAGCCGAGTTTGACGACCAGTTAATCGGCATGCAGCCCGATGAGAACAAGGAGTTTTCAATAAAATTTCCCGCCGATTATGGCAACAAAACCCTGGCGAATCTTGATCTTTCCTTCCAGGTGACCCTTAAGGAAATCAGGGAGGAAGTTTTGCCGGCCATCGATGATGAACTTGCGAAAAAAGCCGGGCAGTATGAGAGCCTGGAAGCGTTGAAAAAGGCCATTGCGGACAACCTGCAGCAAGGCTATGCCAAGCGGACGGAACAGGAACTGCACGAACAAATTTACAAGGAGTTGCTTTCCCGCACCGAGTTTGAAGTGCCCGATGCCATGGTCGACATGGAGCTGGAAGGCATCCTCGAAGAGGCCGAGCGTTCTTTTGCTTACCGCAATACATCCATGGAGGACCTGGGCCTTAGCCGCGAATCCCTGGCAGAGCAATATCGCGATACAGCGCTCAAACAGGTAAAGCGGCACCTGCTGTTAAGCAAACTGATCGATCAGCAGGAGCTGACCCTTGATGATGGGGAATTGGAAAAGGCGCTGGATGAAATGGCCACCAGCTTTAACCAGCCGGTGGAGGAAATAAAACAATTTTATGATCAAAACAAGGACAAGCTTGAATATTTAAAACACAGCTTACTTGAAAAAAAGGCGATCAAGCTTATCATTGATGGTAGTGAGATTGAAGACGTCGAGCCGGAAACTGCGGATACCGCCGACAGCCAAAATGCGCCGGCCGATTCCAGCGAATAGCCCGCCGGTTTCTATTGATTTTGTCATTTATTTGATTTGAAAGGAGAAAATTTGTGCCACTGATTCCCATGGTCATTGAGCAAAGCAGCCGCGGCGAGCGCGCTTATGACATTTATTCCCGCTTGCTCAAAGACAGGATAATTTTTCTTGGAACCGCAATGAACGACGAGGTCGCCAATCTGTTGATTGCGCAATTGTTGTTTCTGGAATCCGAAGATCCGGACAAAGATATTAATTTTTACATCAATTCTCCGGGCGGCCTGGTCACCGCCGGCATGGCGGTCTATGACACCATGCAATACATCAAGTCCGATATTACCACGGTCTGCGTCGGTCAGGCCGCCAGTATGGGCGCTATTTTGCTGACCGCCGGAACCGCCGGCAAACGCTATTCGCTGCCCAACTCGAGAATCCTCATACATCAACCCATGGGCGGTTTTCAGGGCCAGGCCTCTGATATTGCAATTCAGGCCAAAGAAATCCTGCGTATGAAAGAGACCTTGAACCAGATACTGGTCAAACACTCGGGTAAAACATTAGACCAGATAGAAAAAGATACGGATCGTGACTTTTTCATGAGCGGTGAAGAGGCTAAACAATACGGCCTCATCGATCATGTGATCACGACCCGGGACGACCTGGATAAAATTGAAGTGGTGGAGGCTTAGCATGCCCAAGAAAAAAGACGAAAACGACAATCTGTTTTGTTCATTTTGCGGTAAAAACCAGTCGGAAGTCCGCAAGCTGATTGCTGGACCGGCGGTGTACATATGTGACGAATGCATCCAGCTATGCAGCGAAATCATTGAAGAAGAAAGCGAAAAAGATGCCAAGGATTCCGAGCAGGTAATGGTTCCCAAGGAAATCAAGGAGAAACTGGACGGCTACGTCATCGAACAGGAAGCGGCGAAAAAGGTGCTTTCCGTGGCGGTCTACAATCATTACAAGCGCCTGGATGCCACCTTCAACAGTGGCGATGTGGAGATTCAAAAGAGCAATATTCTTTTGATCGGACCGACCGGCTGCGGAAAAACCTTGCTGGCGCAGACCCTGGCACGGTTTTTAAATGTTCCCTTTACCATCGCCGATGCCACCAGCCTGACCGAAGCCGGTTATGTCGGCGAGGACGTCGAGAACATCATCCTCTCGCTGCTCCAGAATGCCGATTATGATGTGGAAAAAGCCAAGCGCGGCATTGTTTACATTGATGAAATCGACAAGATTGCCAGCAAAACGGACAATCCCTCGATCACCCGTGATGTGTCCGGGGAGGGTGTTCAACAGGCGCTGTTGAAAATCATCGAGGGCACCACCGCCAGCGTACCGCCCAAGGGCGGCCGCAAGCATCCCCAGCAGGATTTTGTCAAGGTGGACACCTCCAACATCCTGTTTCTTTGCGGAGGAACCTTTACCGGCCTGGAAAAAATCATCCAGCGACGGCTCGGTTCCAAAATGATGGGCTTTGGTGCCAAAATCGTACAGGAAAAAGAGCGCAGTATCGGTGAAATTTTAAAACTGGTGCGGCCCGAAGACCTGATTAAATTCGGCCTGATCCCTGAATTTTTAGGCCGCTTGCCGGTGATCGCCACCCTTGACGAATTAAACGGAGATGCCCTGATCCGGATATTGCAAGAGCCGAAAAATGCTTTGTTAAAACAGTTTAAAAAACTTTTTGAAATGGAAGGCGTCAACCTGCGCTTGACCGACAGCGCGCTTTCGGCCATTGCCAAGGAAGCCATGAAACGAAAATCCGGGGCCCGTGGACTGCGGGCGATTATGGAAACCTGCATGTTGGACATCATGTATGAGCTGCCTTCGGTGGAAAACGTCAAAGAATGCGTAATCGGCGAAGAGGTCGTGCTGAACAACGAGGACCCGATTTTACTTTACGAACAAACCAAAAAACAAGCCTGATGGACTCCCGTCTTTCTGCCTATGCTTTCGTACCGTTTAGGGGTGCTGGCGACGGCCGATGCGAGGCAATCGCTATTGAAGTGACACATTGAAACCGGCCCAGCCGGGTGTATGCTGTTGAGCACGGCGGCTGGACGATGATAGCAGAGACGAGACCCACGGCCATAAACCGATAGGATTGAGTGTTGCAACTATGGTAAACATTCAAAAATTTTTCAAAGAGATAGACCCTGATTCGCCGACTGTCACGCTGCCACTTCTGCCGCTGCGAGATATTGTCGTTTTTCCGCACATGGTGGCGCCCCTGTTTGTGGGGCGGGAAAGATCGGTTAATGCACTTTCCGATGCTATGAACAAGGACAAAAACGTACTTCTGGCGACCCAGAAAAAAGCCGGTATCGACAACCCGGGTGAGAAGGATATCAGCCAGATTGGAACCATCGGCAAGGTGCTGCAGTTGCTGCGACTGCCCGACGGCACGGTAAAAGCGCTGGTGGAAGGAAAAACCCGTGCCCGCATTGTCCGGTTTATCCATCATGAGGATTTTTTCCAGGTAGAGCTTGAAAAATTTCCCGTCCCCGAGTTGCCCCGTGCCGAAGCTGAAGCATTGACGCGCTCCGTTCTGGAGGGTTTCGAAGCGTATGCCGGTCTGAACAAAAGCATCTCCAAGGAATTGCTGACCAATGTATCGGCCATCTCAGATCCATCCCAGATGGCTGACACGGTGGCCGCGCATTTTTCCTTTAAGATTGAAGACAAACAGCGGCTGCTGGATACCATCGACCTGACCGAGCGGATGTCGTTGCTGTTGAGCCTGATCAAGATGGAGATTGAAGTTTTCCAGATGGATCAGCGC
>JAOZSC010000290.1 GCA_029939875.1 Desulfobacterales bacterium | reverse complement strand
TTCCCCTGCCCATCCCCATGCCGGCATGCCGGCCGGTGGGCTCGAACCGGCCAAAAACCTCAAACACCCGGGAGCCATTCAGCAGCGACACCTGACGCCAGTGCAGGGTGCTTGAGCGTGAAATTTGTTCCAGATCCAATCCGCTTTCCAGGCGCAGACCGGCCTGGGACAGGTCGTTGTGAGCCACGAAGTTGCCTTCGATGTCGATGACAAACAGATAGACGATATCCGGCTGCCGGGCGGTTTCAGTCAGCAGCCGCTGGAGCTGGGACCGGCCCCAGTGCATGCCCATCATTCCCGTGCGGGTGCCGGCTTCGAAAGAACGGATCAGGGCCGCACCTTTTTCCACCAGCAGCTGGGTGCTTTTTTCTTTCTGGCGGTTGATGTTGGCCACGGTCATGAAAGCAAACAGCGGCAGCAGGACGGCCACCGAGCCGATCAATACCCACGGCGGTACAGCACTCCAGAATTTATGCGGTTTGGTTTTATTCAGCATGATGAATATTTAAAGCAAATAAAATGCCAGAAGCCTTTATCTGGTTCATGTCTTCAAACCGTGAAAGTAAATGACGCAGGATCAGAAAAATCCAGTAGTGTCGACCTTTTGCAACATTAAGGTAAAGTTTTCAAGCCTTCCGGCTTTCCGCCTTTTAATTCTCAGGCACTTTATCACCTGGATACTTTTTACGCGGTCTGCTGGAACCATCTGGATAAAAAAGAACCACTTGCCAAATATAGCGATGGACCCGGTTTTAGCAATAGCTGCAGGAAAATAAAATTTAATTCTTTAAAATACAGGGTATTGTGTTTTGATGGCATGGTGGCGGCCGGTTTTGGCACGGGCATTGCTCAATTGTGGTGACAAGCGCAGGTTTAAAAGATTGTTGATAAAGCAACAAGTCATGGCATTTAACCCAAATTATTAAGTCACAAGGAGAAAACAATGAAATTCACTAAATCAGGAAAAGTTTTGCTGATCGCAACCATTACAGCCCTGCTGGGCATGGGAACCTATGCCTTCGCTGACTGGGGTATGGGGCAGGGCTCCGGTGGTTGGGGACATCGAGGCGCCGGCCGGCACCGTGGCTGGTCCGGCAATACCGGCTACCAGGCGAATCTGAGTGACGAGGATCTCAACCGCATCAATAAGCAGCGCCAGGAGTTTTTCGAACAAACCCGCAGTTTGAGGGGAAATCTTTATCAAAAGCAGCTTGAATTAAGAAGCGAGCTGGCAAAACAGGGTCCGGACAGCGGTGAAGCGGCCACCCTGCAAAAGGACATTTCCGATCTGCGAAGCCAGCTGGATCAAAAACGCGTCGAGCACCGCATCCGGATGCAAAAAGAAAATCCCGGCTTTTTTGCCGGGCGCGGCAATGGGCGCGGTGGCAATCGCCAGATGGGCCCGGGGATGGGCCGTGGATTCGGCGACCGGGGTTACGGTATGAATGGCGGGGCCATGGGCCGCGGATTCCAGGGCAATTGTCGCTATTAGCCACGGGCCTGGCATCGAACCCCACTAACTGATTCGTTTGCGCACAGCGGCGGAGACAAATTCGCTGATGATGACCACGCCGAAGACAGCCAGCAGAATCAGGGCGACTTCGCGCCACAAAAACTGGTTGATGGAGGCGTACAAAAGAATGCCGATGCCTCCGGCACCCACAAAACCCAGCACGGTGGATTCGCGGATGTTAATGTCCCAGCGGTAGACGGTGGTGCCGTATATCACCGGCAGGACCTGGGGCAGGATCCCGTACATAAGAACCTGCAGCCGGTTTGCCCCGGTGGCTTCGATGGCTTCCACCGCGCCGACATCTATTTCTTCGATGGCCTCGGCAACCAGTTTGCCCATAAAGCCGATGGAACGCAGGGCAATGGCCCAGACGCCGGCCATGGCACCGGGGCCGAAAATGGCGACGAACAGCAGGCCCCAGACAACCGTGTTCACCGAGCGCGAGGCCACGAGGATAAAACGTCCCACGAACCAGGTCAGTGGGTTGAAGGTCGTGTTGCGGGCCGCCAAAAAGGCCACCGGAAACGCCAGGACCACGGTCACCACGGTTCCCAGGGTGGCAATGTGAATGGTTTCAATTAGCGGCCGGGCAAGCTCTGAAAAAAACGACCAGTCCGGCGGCCACATGCGGATGGCCAGATCGGTGGCCTGCAGGTGGGCGTCCAGGAAATAAAACCAGGGGATATCCAGGTGTCTCACGGACCATACCACCACGGCCACGATGACCAGCAACCAGATATAGCGTATTAAGGTCTGGCGCGGGCTGAAACGGCGCCAGATTTCAGGATGCTCGTCGGCATGCTGCTGCGGTGTCATCTCAGATGCCCCCGAACCCAGTTGGAAAAAAATTCCCCCACAAACACCAGGGCGATGATAACCAGCAGGATGGCCAGGCTGAAGTCATAGTCGTAGCGGCTGAAGGTGGCCGCCAAGGTCTCGCCGATGCCGCCGGCGCCAACGATTCCCACCACGGTGGAATGGCGCAAGTTGGCGTCCAGGCGATATATGGACACCCCCAGATAGCGGGGCAGTGTCTGGGGCGTGATGCAGTAGATCAGCAGTTTGGAAAAACCGGCACCGGTGGCACGAATGGCCTCCAGCTGTCCCGGCGGCATGTTTTCAATATCTTCGGCCACCATTTTGGAGATAAAGCTGGTGCTGGCCACAATCAGTGTCAGGACGCCGGCCAGGGGACCGAATCCGAAAATTTTAACGAACAAAATGGCGATAATGATTTCGTGGAAGGTGCGCGATAATACGATCAGCGCACGGGCGAACAGGTAAACCGGTCTGGGGACCAGATTGGAAGCTCCGCAGATCGCCAGGGGTACGGCTAGAATCATTCCGAAAAAACTGGCGGCCACCGCCATTTCAATGCTTTCCAGCACCCCCTTGATCAGCAGATGCCAGCGGCTGAAATCCGGGGGGATCATGCGGGCAAACATGTTGGCCGCCCGGGGAAGCCCCGTGGACAGCCGGTGCCAGTTAAGATCAAGGGCGCTGACAGACCAGATCAGGTAAATGACCGCCAGCGCCATCAGGACATAGCGTGCCGCAGGGGTTTCAATTAGCCGGATGCGATGCCACTGCAGTGGCGCACCGGCCTGTGTTTCAACCCCCTCGGTCATCCCGCCGCTGCCTCCTTCCCCAGATTTTTTTTCTTATCGGATATGGATTGATCGTCTTTGTCGCCTGCCCTGCGAATCGTGGTGCTCCAGTCTTCTTCACCGTAAATTTCCGTGAGCACATCGGCCGTGACCTGATCGGCGGTGCCGTCAAAAACAATTTCCCCATTGCGCAGGCCGACGATACGGTCGGCGAATGCCTGGGCCAGGCCCACGTCGTGGATATTGACCAGCGTCGGGGTGCCGCTTTCCTGGGCCAGTTCTACCAGGATGCGCATGATCTGTCGCGAGGTTTTGGGATCCAGGCTGGCCGTAGGCTCATCGACCAGCAGCAGATCGGGCTGCTGCATGAGGGCCCGACCAATACCCACCCGCTGGCGCTGTCCCCCGGACAGTTCATCCGCACGGGTATCCTGGTAGCCGGCAAGCCCCACTCTGTCGAGCAGCCGAAACGCGGTGGCAACATCTTCGGCCGGGAATTTGCGGCGATAGGCCTTCCAGAAACCGACATATCCCAGCCGTCCCGACAGCAGGTTTTCCATAACGGTGAGACGATCCACGAGGTTGTATTCCTGGAAAATCATGCCGATGCGGCGGCGGACCTTGCGAAGTTCGCGGCGCGGCAACGAGACAATGTCGATACCGTCTAAAACGACCTTGCCCGAAGACGGCTCCACCAGCCGGTTGATGCAACGGATCAGGGTGCTTTTGCCGGCCCCGGAAGGTCCGATGATGGCCACCACCTGGGGCTGGTCGACTGTCAGGGTAACGCCGTTGATGGCCAGGGTGCCGGTGCGGTATTTTTTCGTCAGCTCAATGAGTTCCAGCATCGCACAGTCTGCTTTTAAATGGGTTGTGCCGGGCCGCCCGCACAACAATCTGCCGCGGCCCGGCAGGATGATGCTTTATTTTTTCTTTTTTTTCTTTTTCTTGACCTTGAGGCCCTTCAGCGCCTCGTCACTGTAAACGATGCCGTTGTATTTCTGGATCTTGCGGATCACCGACCAGTTATCCCTGTAAGTGATGGGGATAAACTTGTTAAAGGCGTTGGCCTTGAACTCTTTTTCCAGTGCCGTACCGGTCCAGTCGAAGCTGTAAAAGGCATACATGATGTGGCGGGCCAGGTCCGGGTTCAGGTTGTTTACGAAACCATAGGAGGTGGTGGGAAAGCGGTCCGATTCCCAGATGATTTCCAGGTCATCCCGGTTGACCACACCTTTTTGCACCATGCGGTCCAGCACGCTGG
>JAOZSC010000289.1 GCA_029939875.1 Desulfobacterales bacterium | reverse complement strand
GGCTGGATCATGGATTTTTGTGCCCAGGCCATGCGAAACATAATTATCGGCATCGGCGGCCGCATGGACGGCTTTACCATGCAGTCCAAATTCGGTATAGCGGTGGGCTCCGAATGTATGGCGATTCTGTCGGTTATCCGGGATCTGGCCGATCTGAAAGAAAGGCTCAACAATATCACCGTGGCCTTCGACAAGAGTGGTAAACCTGTGACCACCGGCGATCTGGAAGTCGGCAACGCCATGACCGCCTTTATGCGCAACACCATCAACCCCACCATGATGTGCACGGCCGAATACAATCCCTGCATGGTGCACGCCGGCCCGTTTGCCAACATCGCCGTGGGCCAGTCTTCCATCATCGCCGATCGCGTCGGGCTGAAACTATTCGACTACCACGTCACCGAATCTGGTTTTGCAGCCGATATCGGTTTTGAAAAATTCTGGAATGTCAAAAGTCGTTTCAGTGGTCTAAAACCCAACGTTTCAGTTTTGACCAGCACCATCCGGGCCCTGAAGATGCATGGCGGCGGTCCCAAAGTTGTGGCCGGCATTGCGTTGTCGGAAGAATACACCAAGGAAAATCTCGAGCTGGTGGAAAATGGCTGTGAAAACATGGTCCACATGATCAACGTCATCCGTAAAGCCGGTATCAACCCGGTGGTTTGTGTCAACCGTTTTTACACGGACACCGATGCGGAAGTGGCTGTTGTTAAAAAAGCCGCGGAAGCCGCCGGCGCCCGCTGTGCGGAATCCAAACACTGGGAGCTGGGTGGCGAAGGGGCCCTGGAGTTTGCCGATGCCGTCATCGATGCCTGCAATGAAGAAAACGATTTCAAATTCCTGTATCCCCTGGAAATGAAGTTGAGAGATCGCGTGGAGGTCATTGCCAAGGAAGTCTATGGCGCCGATGGCGTATCCTGGACTTCCGCTGCGGAAGCCAAGGCCAAGATGCTGGAAGACGATCCCAAGTATGCCGATTTTGCCACCATGATGGTCAAAACCCATCTGAGCCTGACCCATGATCCGGTTCTCAAAGGGGTGCCCAAGGGCTGGACCCTGCCGATTCAGGACGTGCTGATTTACTCCGGCGCCAAGTTCCTGTGCCCCTGCGCCGGCACCATCAGCCTGATGCCTGGAACCGGTTCCAACCCGGCCTTCAGACGAATAGACGTGGATACGGAGACCGGAAAGGTGAGTGGATTGTTCTAAGAAAATATAAGTTGCATGTCAACTGGGGTCCGGGCATTTTTGCCCGGTCCCCATTTTTTTGGCTGAGCATCTGGACGGACTAAATAATAATTTTATTTTGCAGTTTGATCATCCTGTTCCAAGGGAACGCTATGAGGCTGGAAAGCTGGGAAGCTTAAATAAGGGATTGTATCCTTTAAAAAGCCTTCAAGCTTTCTGGCCTCATAGCCTTATAGCCCGCCGCAGGCGGTTTACCCGAACCCTGTACCCTGAACCTTCATTATGCGCGTTTTACTGATTAACCCTTTTTATCCTATCTCCGAGACTCCCTCCCCTCCCCTGGGATTGGCATACCTGGCTGCCGCCTTACAGCAGGCTGATATTGAAGTCAAGATCCTGGACCTGGTGGTGTTTCCATACCGGCAGGGCATGCTGCAGGACCTGCTGGAAGGCTTTAACCCCCGGATTGTGGGCATCACCGCCGTTACCATGACCTTTGACAAAGCCATGGAGGTCGTCCGGGACGTTAAAAAAATCAATGACGGCATTATTACGGTCATGGGCGGCCCCCATGTAACCTTTTGTGCCCGGCAGACCCTTGCCGAGCACCCCGGACTGGACGTTGCCGTGCTCGGTGAAGGCGAACGCAGCCTGGTCGAACTGGCCCGTGCCGTTAAAAAAGGCGACGACCTATCCCGGATCAAGGGCATTGTCTATCGACGGCAAGCCGATATCTGCTTTACTGAAAAAAGACCGCTCATTGAAAACCTGGACAAGTTGCCTGTTCCCGCCCGTGATTTGCTGCCCCTGGGAAGATATCGCGCACTTTCAATGCCGATCAGCATGACCACCAGCCGGGGATGTCCGTTTAAGTGCATTTTTTGCGTCGGCCGCAAAATGGTGGGATCCCGGGTCCGCTACCGTAATCCCCGGGCGGTGGTCGATGAGCTGGAATACCTGAGTACTCTGAATTTTCACCAGATCAATATTGCCGATGACCTGTTTACCGCCAAACGGAGCCATTGCCTGGCCGTTTGCGAGGAGATCCTCCGGCGCCGCTTGCAGGTGACCTGGACTTCTTTTGCCCGGGTGGACACCGTATCCGATGAAGTGCTGACTGCCATGAAAGCCGCCGGCTGCAGCGCCGTGAGCTTCGGCATCGAATCGGCCAATCCCCAGATCTTAAAAACCATCAAAAAAGGCATCACCCTTGACCAGGTGGTTGCCGCCGTCACCATGTGCGCTGCAGCGGGGATCACCCCGTTTGCCTCCTTTATTCTCGGGCTGCCGGGAGAAACTCCGCAAACGATAAAAGAAACCATGGATTTCGCTCAACGGCTCAAGGGCCTGGGTCTGGGCTACGGCTTTCACCTGCTGGCGCCGTTTCCCGGCACCGAGGTTCGCGAAAAAAGTGAGCAGTACGAAATTAAAATCCTGACCGACGACTGGTCCCAGTATCATGCCAATCGCGCCATCGTAGAAACCCTGACGGTTAACCGGCAAATGATGGATGACATCGTGATCGCATGGGAAGATGAATACAATCAACTGCTGGCGGACATTAAAAAGCGAATACCCCTCAAGAAAGCAACCCCGGCGGAAATCCAGGAACTTGAAAACCTGGAACGCATTGTGATGATTTATGACCTGATGATAAAAGGCGTCATCGAAGAAAAAGGGACCTGGCAAAATGCAAACCTGCCAACTTCCCGCACCGATGCCCTTGCCGGGCTGGTTCGCCGCATCGGGGAAAACGCTGAAATCGACAAAGAAGCGCTGGCCGCAACCCTTCGCGATGCGGTCGCCCGGGGCCATTTATGCTTCCGGGAAGAAGGCGGGCATGTCCAATGGGCATGGACGAATTTCATTAAGCCAGTATAATATCCGACAGTTTGTCAACGCCCTCTTTGGTCTGTTCGGGTCAGGGCTGCGGGGGGTAGTAGTCAAGAATTCTCTGCACGGCAAGCATGATGACCTCCTGTTTTTCTTCAGGGGTCATGCGATGAAACAGGTCGGCCCGGGTTTCGCTCCACCAGACTTCCTTGTTGGATTTGGTGTCATAGACGGCCAGCTTCAATCTGCCAACCTCATAGACCTCATAATCTATTTTCAAGACGGTCAGATCAGCCTGTTTAAAGGTCCCCCCATACATAATAATGTAGATGTCCGGGTGCTCGGCAGTTCGCCTCAGGCCTCGGGCCGTCAGATGCTTGTCGACAGTTTCTTCAATCCGGATGCGATCGAAGCGGTTGATTTTCAACGTTCCGGGCATGGTCACCCAGTCATATGTTTGAACCCGCTGGAAGTCATAATCGACATCGTAGTCAAAGGTAACCTTATGATGGGCGGGTCGGGGAGAAGCACAGCCAACAGCCAGGGCCAACAGGCATACCGCCATACAGACGCGCAGCGCTTTCATGAAAACCTTCCTTTCAGCCAGCAACTGTGAATATGAACCACTTAACCAATATATATATTATGCCAGCAATTTAAGGTAGATGTCAAATTTTTATTCGCGAACGCAGGCCGGCCTTTTCAGGGACGGTAGGCTTCCGGCAACACGGGTTCGGGTTTCCAGCCCGCAGGCCAGCATTGCTGCGCGTCCTCGCCCATTTTTTCCTTGCGTTTTTTGAGTCCCGGACGCGCAAATTCCATGTGCCCTTCTTTCAACGTCCGGCCGTTGATAATGGCCTCGGAGCGCAAACGTCGTCCTATGGTTTTTTCCATCTGCCGTCCCAGCCATAAAACCCGGTCCACATCCCAGCCGTGTTCTATGCCCATCTCGTCGATCTGCACCAGGGTGTCCTCCAGGGTGACCAGCCCCACGTAGCGCGGGTCCTCATAATAATAGTCACCGGTGCCTTTCACGGGACAGTCATCCAGGAAATTGGCCGGTTGCCCGCCCATGCCGCCCAGGGTGGCCTCAAAATGGGTAATGCCCGCCTGCAGGGCAGCCAGAACCGAGGCCGAAGCCACGCGCTTGGTCTCATGAAAATGAGCGATATGAACATCGGGATTGGGGATCTCGTCGAGAATCATGGCGTAATAGCGATAAACTTCGGCCGCCGAGGCACTGCCGTCATGGTCGGCATGCTCGATATCGTGTGCGCCGATTTCCAGCCAGCGTTTGCTGAATTCCACCGCATCTTTCATGTCGGTGGCCCCACCGATGGGGCTGCCCCAGATGGTGCTGACCGTT
>JAOZSC010000288.1 GCA_029939875.1 Desulfobacterales bacterium | reverse complement strand
CCATGACTTTTTTCGACCAGAGCCCCACCCTGGGGGGGATCATCGCCAAAATCGACACCATCGCCGCCGACATCAACCGCAGGCTGTTCAGCCGGACGGTGGCCCAAAAACAGCCGGCCGCCCCGGCAGTGACCGTACCCCAAACCAGCACCGGCCCACCGCTTGCCGACCAAAGCGCGGCCAAAAGCGACATGCGCGCCCATCCGGAAAAAATCCTGAAACAGGGAGGTTTCATCAGTGAGGGGCAAGAGCAAAGCGGTGATTCACTGCTGGTGGGGTCGTCCCAAGCGGTGCGGCAATTCCGGCAAAAGTTCTGGAAAAGCGCCAATTTCAAACATCTCATCAACGGGCTTTGCCTGGCGGATGTGGACGGCGACGGTAACATCGAAACGGTGACCGTCACTCCCGATGCGGTTATAATCTACCGTGCGGCCCAGGGACGTTTTCAACGGGTCAAAGAGATTGCGGTTAAAGGCAGCAGACAACCCATCGGCGTGGATGCGGCCGATATCAACGGCAACGGCAAGGCGGAAATTTTTGTGACCGCCCAAAATGCCAAAAAAAACGTGGTGACCTCGTTTGTGCTCGAATTCGACGGCGCCAACTTTGTCAACATCACCCCGGACAGTCCCTGGATATACCGGGTGGTGCCAACCCCGGCCCGGGGAAAGATTTTGCTCGGCCAGCGGCCCCGGGTCGGTCGGCCCTATTCGGGCAAAATTTATGAAATGCAGTGGCAAAACAACGAATATATACCCGGTGATATAATCAAAACTCCCCGGGAGACCAACCTGCTGGGGTTGATCATCGGCGATATCCGCAACGACGGCCGGGAGACCGCGGTGGCCTATAAAAAAGACGATCGCCTGCGGGTTATCGGGGCCTCGGGTAAAGTTGCCTGGGACGGCAGTGATCGTTATGGCGGCAGCATGCTGTATTTCGACGGACCCATGCGGGAGGCGGGGGATCAGGAAAACCGGATTTACCTGCCCCTGCGGCTGCGGGTCTTCAAGTCCCGTGGGGCTCAGGACAGCCTGGTCATCGTCGCTAAAAACTTTGATCTGTCTGGCCGCAAGCTGGAGTTTCGCAAATTTACCAAGTCCGAATTTATAGCCCTGACCTGGGACGGGATCGGCCTGGTGCCGCGCTGGAAAACCCGCCAGATATCGGGCTATATCCAGGATTTTGCTATCGGCGACTTCGACAACGACGGCCAGGTGGAACTGGTGGCCGCCGTGGTGCTCAAAGAGGGGCGGGCGATTTTGAGCGGCGATCCCAAAAGCACGATCATCGCCTATGAACTGGGGGCCATGCAGAAGGCAGGGGCGCAGAACCCCTGAACCTGAACCCTCCGAGATAAAGCCGGTTAAACTTGAAGTAACCCCTTTATTTTGCAATAATTAGCAAAGACGAATCGGTAGTGGTCCAAATAAAAAACCCGGGGCATCTGCCCCGGGTTTTTTTGTTTCTAAATGACTTAGCTATCGCTAAACGCTAAGCTTGTGGCCGGCAGTCTAGAAATTGATCTGCCATTTGGCGCCGGCGTAAAACTGGTTGCCCAGCTTCTTACCGGACATGTCTTTGCCGTTGGCAAAGTAACCGGCTTCAGGAATCAGGTAGACGCCAGGCGCCAGCACGATGACCGACTGTCCGTAGACAGAATAGCTCGTCGAGCACTTGGCATCATCCGGGGTGTCGTTGCGGTAACCGAAACCGGTTTCAAAACTCAGCATGTCGCTGACCTTGATGCCGCCCACCAGGGCGCCCATGGTCGTAACAGTATCGTCGGTGCTGTCGCCTTTGCCGTTCCAGCCGGCCCAACCGCCCTGGTTATGAAAACCCGGGATATTCCAGCCGGCGTTGCCCGGATTCTGGGCCACACTGCCGGAGGCCTTGACATAGGCCGGGCCAAAGTTAAAGCCCACGTTGGCGCCGAGGGTGTAAGATGTTACATCGATATCCTCGTTGCCGTTGGAGCCGGGCTTTTTCTTGATGGAGTAATACTGCATACCGCCCTGGAGACCGAAATTCCAGGTGTCAAAACCCATGCCCCAGGAAGCTTCAAGTTTGGGCACGATTTCTTTGACCGTTCCGCCGCCTTTTCGATTTCCATTTTCGTCATATAGGGTACCTGTGGTATGCGGGTTGACCAGAGCGATGTTGAAAGCGCCGAAGCTCAGGGCCAGCTGGGCTTCACGGTTGCCGTACACGGTGCCGACACCCAGCAGACCGAGGTCGCCGTCAAACACCTGACCGGAGATGAACTGGGAAACCGGGGTGTAGTCCTTGCCGACTTTCAGTTTGCCGGCGCCGAAGTCCCACACGCCGTAAAGCCTTCTGGTGCGAACGTCTCCACCACCATCATTTGATGCTACGGCAAATTCAAACTGACCATTGATGTTGTCGGCCTTGATTTTGGCGCCGATCCGGCTGTTGGACTGCAAGTCCCACAGCAGGCCGTCAACATTGGTGTCGGCGGTCTGGCTTTTATTGTTGGATGTGTAGTAGGTCGCCATACGGGCATTGCCGTAAAAGTTCCAGTCCACGGCCATGGCCGGCACGGTAAAGGCTACCAGTGCGATTGCCGCAATCAATATAGCAAATTTCTTCATCTAGATTTTCCTCCTCAACGTAAAAAAGTTAATTTTTGCCTATAATTTCCGTTTTGCCCTGTGATTTTAGAACCCTTCACCTCCTTTCCGGGCGAAAATCTACCCGCATCAACTCCCCGGGGCGATGGCCCCGCCTAATAGCCTAATTTCTTTCATCTTTTGGAGTTGAAACCGGCAATATTCTTGGATCATAGATTGTAAAAACCCTAAAGTCAAGAAATTTTTATAAAAAAAGAGGTTTTGCAACTAGGCCGAATCAAACCAGTTTTCAATTTTCAGGGTTTTTATTCTTGAAAAGTGGCGGGTGTTGGCGGTTACAATGGTACATTCATTCGTTAACGCTGAAGCAGCGATCAGGACATCCTCCAGGCCGATGGGCCGGCCGGTTTTGCGCAAGTCTGCAAGAATGTCTCCGGAAACCATCGCTTCTTGGGGTCCAATGGGAAGAACTTTGACCTTGGAAATAATCTCGCGGTTTATTTTTCCCCAAAACATTTCAAAGTCATTGCGCAGAGCACTTCCAAAACGCAGCTCCATGATACATATGCACGACGTAAACAACATGTGGGCGGGCTTTGCACGCAATCGGGATAATACATTTTGGCTGGGACGCTTTTTAATCAATTCGCTTAAAACATTGGTATCAAGCAAGTACATTATCGTGCGCCGCTTTCCTTCAAAATTCTCGGGACATGCTTGGATCGCTCCCGCATAATATGATCCATGGCATTAAAAAAAGGATCGTCTTCTTCCAGCCATCCTTTTGCCGTACCTAAATGCAGATCGATTTCGTCGGCCGGAACCAGACGGGCCATGGGTTTACCTCTCTTCGTAATGAGAATGTGCTTTTTCCCATAGGCCACCTGGCCCAGCAGTTCGGAAAAATGTTTTTTGGCTTCGGCAATGTTGATGGTCTCTTTTATCATGGCTTTTCTCCAGGCCGCATTTATTGTAGTCATCATGACCTAAATTGCGAGTTGTGTCAAGCGGTTTGAGAATTTTTCAGACAATACGCTGAAACGATTTTTCCAGACTGCGCAGTTCCCAGACAATCCAGGTGGGCCGGCCGTGGGGGCAGTGGAAGGGGTTGTCGCACTCATCGAGCTGGGCCAGCAGTTCTTGGATCTGCTGAGCGGAAAGCGCCTGGTTGGCCCGGATGGCGCCGTGGCAGGCCATGACCATGCGGCATTCATCCAGCACCTGCTCCAGGCCGGAGCTGGAGCCAATTTCTACGATTTTCTCGACAATTTCAACCACCAGGGGCTTGACCTCGTGTCCGGCCAGCAGCGCCGGCACGGCTTTGATCACGAAACTGTTGCCGCCGAAAGGCTCGATTTCCAGACCGAGTTTTTCCAGCGCCGGCAGCATTTTTTCCAGGACGCCGGTTTCCCGGTAGCCCAGCTCGATGGTCTCGGGCACCAGCAGCCGCTGGGCCGCCGGACGCGAGCCGTCGGCGGCCCGGGCCTGGAAGCGCTCAAAGAGGATGCGCTCATGGGCGGCGTGCTGGTCGATCAAAATCAGCCCATCGTCCGCCTCGCAGACAACATAACTGTTGTGAAACTGGCCGATGACGCGCAGATCGGCGAAGCGTTTTTGCTGCCAGATGGGGGCCTGGGCAAAACGGGCTGCGGCATGTCCTGCCGCCTGTTCTGGCTTCCAGTTTTTCCGTTTTTCCGCATTCCGCATTCCGACTTCCGAATTCCACTTTCCCCCTTCCGACTTCCAGTTTCCACCTTCCGCATTCCCCCTTCCGAATTCTGGTTGCACGGTTTCGGCGACCTGTCGTGGGGCCGCAT
>JAOZSC010000287.1 GCA_029939875.1 Desulfobacterales bacterium | reverse complement strand
AAATAGACTGGTGGTGAAGATAGCATCTTATGGCCATACCCGTATACCAGAGAACTCTTGGCAGGAAAGTCAGCTGTTTAGGGGTCGGGCTCCATTCGGGCAAAAGGGTTAAACTGACGCTCAAGCCGGCTCCCGTCAACCATGGAATTAAATTTGTCAGAAAAGACCTGCCGGACAAACCGGTAATTCCGGCCCGCTTCAACCGGGTGGTCGACACCAGCCTGGCGACCGTTATCGGCATGGACGGTGTGATCGTCTCCACCATTGAGCATCTGATGGCCTGCCTGGCCGGGCTGTCCGTTGACAATGTGCTCGTTGAGCTGGACTCCTACGAGGTTCCTGTAATGGACGGCAGCGCAGGGCCTTTCACCCGGATGGTGGTGGAAGCCGGCATCCGGGAGCAAGAAGCCCCGCGGCATTTTTTCGTTCTCAAAGAGCCTATTGAGCTGGAGCAGGACGACAAGTTCGTGGGCGCCTATCCGGATGATACCTTTAAAATCACATGCCAAATTGAATTCGACCATCCCATCATCCGCAAGCAATCCCTGTCCATAGAAGTCCTGGATCACATTTTCGACCGTGAGATATCCTCGGCCCGGACTTTCGGTTTTCTGCATGAAGTCGAATACATGAAGCATTACGGCCTGGCGCGGGGGGGATCTTTGGACAATGCCGTGGTAATCGATGAAAATAAAGTGCTCAACCGGGAGGGATTGCGATTTCGCGATGAATTTGTGCGTCACAAATTACTGGACTGCATCGGTGATTTCTCCCTGCTCGGCATGCCGATTCTCGCTCACATTGTAACCAACAAATCCGGTCATGCCTTTAATCACGCCTTTCTGAAAAGCTTCTTCAGCTCCAAAGCATCCTGGCAAACCACAACCCTGCCCTCACCAGCCGGAGCACCTTCCCATAAGGTCAAATCACTTGCTATTTAAAGCGGTTTGAGCTAATAATTCAAAGCGTATACCCTTTGCAACCCACCTTGTGCCCTGCCGTTGATCATGTTCTGTCGACAGTTGCGGGCAAGGGTGGGCAGAATGCCAGCGGGAAATAATTATCTATGCTCCGGTCATTTCATAAACAGATCGTCTGGGTGCTGTTGTTGGGCATATTGACGGTGGTCTGCTCGTTGGCCTTTGCGCTGGAAGCTCGACTGGCCAACATTACCGTATCCAACACCCGTGATGACCTGCTTTTATATGTGACGCTTGAAGGAGCGTTCAGCCCGGAGTTAAAGAAGGTTATTTTAAGCGGTGTACCGGCAACCTTTTTGTTTCTGGCCAAACTGCACAACGTTCGCAACCTGTGGTTTGACCGGAAAATCGCCGATATTGAAGTCACCCACACCATAAGATACGATAATTTGAAAAAGGAATTCATCGTTCGGCGATCCTGGAAAAATAATGACCCCGAGGTGACAAAATCTTTTGAAGAAGCCCAGAAATGGATGACACGAATCAGCAACCTGAAAATCATATCATTGAGCCGGCTTGAAAAAAGGCAGCATTATCAGCTGCGAACCAAGGCCGAGGTGAGTAAGCAAACCCTTCCTTTTTACCTGCATTACATTTTGTTTTTCGTCTCATTCTGGGATATTGAAACAGACTGGTACGCCATTGATTTTATTTATTAAAAGCTGTAAGTTGGCGTCTTTCTCCCCACAAAGGTGAAGACCGGTACCATGTTAAACCGCAAGAAAAAATCCAAACTGGATGCTGACGGTATACGCCGCCGCCGTGAAGGGATTATCATTATGATCATCCTTGTGGTGGTAGCCCTGCTGACATTTGCTGAAACCCGTATCATCCGTTTTGGCGCCGACATACCGATCTCCAACACCATCCTGATGTTTATCCTGATCAATATCAACCTATTGCTGCTCATTCTGTTGATTTACCTGGTGTTCAGAAACCTGGTGAAACTGCTTTATGACCGCCGACGCAAGGTGATGGGCGCCAAACTGCGCACCCGACTGGTGGTGGCGTTCATCGTCCTGTCCATTGCACCCACCGTGGTGCTGTTTTTCTTTTCCATCAACTTTATCACCACCAGCATTGAATTCTGGTTTAACGTCCCTGTTGAACAGGCGCTGGAAAATTCTCTGCGGGTCGGGGCCCGCCTCTATGAACGGGTGGAGGACACCAACCGATTTTTCCTGGAAAGAATCTCGTACCAGGTCAAAAGTAAAAAGCTGCTGGATCCCAACAAAAAAACGGCGCTGGATCAGTATATTCGGGTGGTACAACGCGAATTCAACCTGGACGGGGTGGAGATCTATGCCGCCAGCACCCGGCGCATCACATTTGCCCTGGCCCCGGAACTGGAAAACGAATATTTCGGCATCATTTCCGCGGAAAATTTGCAAAAAGAACGCCCCGCCGCCGGAGTGCGCTCCATCACCCTGGCCATTCCGTCCGGCGAGTTGGTCAAAACTATCGGCACGGTCCCTTACGGGGTGGGTGCTGCCGATGCAGTGGCTTTCATTGCAGTGACGGTTCTGATTCCGCCCGACTTGTACCGAAATCTGGAATCCATTTCGCGCGGTTTCGAAGAATACCAGCAGATCAAGCTGTATAAAAAACCCATTCAGATCACCTATTATATTTCCCTATCCATCGTGGCGCTGCTGGTGTTGTTCTGCGCAATATGGTTCGGGTTTTACCTGGCGCGAACCATCAGCATCCCGCTCAAGGAGCTGGCCGAAGGCACCCGGCGGGTGGCCGAGGGGGAACTGGGATTCAGTATTGGACCGGTGGCCGACGATGAAATTGGAAGCCTGGTCACATCGTTTAATAAAATGACCCGGGATTTGAGAACTAGCCGGGAGCAACTCGAACTATCGGCGCGCAAGCTCAGGAAGCAGAACATCGAAATCGAAGAAAAGCGCCAGTACATGGAATTTGTGCTCAAAAGCGTTTCTGCCGGCGTTGTCACTCTGGATGCCGACGGCATGGTATCGACGATTAACAAATCCGCAGAGAAAATGCTGGGCGTCAAATCCGATCAGATGCTGCATAAAAATTTCAACCAGCTTCTGAAATTGCAGGACCGGGATCTGGCTGATGAAATCATCACCAACCTTTCCCTGGCAAGGGATGCGTCCATTGAAGTGCCGGTAAAATTAACCATCAACGGAAAACCCCGCAGTTTCCTGGTCACGGTAAATGCATTAAAAGATGATGCCGGCCGCCGTATGGGCATTGTCATGGTTTTCGACGACCTGACCGCACTGGAAAGAGGTCAGCGCATGGCTGCATGGCGTGAGGTTGCCCGCCGGATTGCCCATGAGGTCAAAAATCCCCTGACCCCCATCACCCTTTCAGCCCAGCGTTTGCAACGCAAATACTCCCGGCAGATCCAGGAGCCAATTTTTGATGAGTGCACCCGGACCATCATTGATCACGTGGATTTGATCCGCAATCTGGTAAACGAATTTTCATCCTTTGCCCAGTTTCCCAGTGCCAATCCCAAGCCCTGCGAACTGCCGCTGATTATCGAAGAAACCGTGGCCTTGTACCGCGAAGGGCACCCACAGGTGCAGTTTGATGTCCAAAACACGTCGGATATCCCGCGGCTCAACCTGGACCGCCAACAGATCAAACAGGCACTGATTAACCTCGTGGACAACGCCCTGGGGGCGATCAAGGGAAAGGGCCTCATTTCTTTTACCGTCAGCCACGACCCGATTTTAAAACGCGTCCGAATCGAAGTGACGGACAACGGTCCGGGCATTTCCGACCGGGATAAAACTCGGCTGTTCGAACCCAATTTTTCCACCAAAAAGGCCGGCATGGGACTGGGCCTTACCATTGTCACCACGATCATTGCCGATCATGGTGGCGTGATCAGCGTTCAGGACAACACCCCCCGGGGAGCCAAATTTGTCATTGAGCTGCCGGTGTAAGCGCAGAGCGCATGGGGCATAGCACAGAGGGCAGAGGGCAGCGCGTATGTTGCATCGGGCGAAATGCGGGTTGAGGCTTTAACGCTTTGCGCCATGCGCTCTGCGCTTTGCACTTTGCGGAAGAAAAATTTGACGACTTTGGCAACGTGATGATATCTTTAATTTGAATCGCCCAAGGAGCAACATTTTATGTTTCCATCCATTTTAATTGTTGATGACGAACCTTCCATCCTGCAGACCTTAAGCGGTCTGCTGTCTGACGAAGGCTTTGAGGTCACCACCGCGGCAAATGGCTACGAGGCCCTGAAACTGGTTGAAGCTGATTCACCGGATCTGGTCTTGCTCGATATCTGGATGCCGGGCATTGACGGCATTGAAACCCTGAAGGAAATCAAAAAAGAAAACCCGAACATTCAGGTAGTGATTATCACCGGGCACGGGACCATCGAGACGGCTGTCAAAGCCACAAAGCTGGGTGCCTTTGACCTGATCGAAAAACCGCTTT
>JAOZSC010000286.1 GCA_029939875.1 Desulfobacterales bacterium | reverse complement strand
CCGCCAACGGAACTTGAACGCGTCGCCTATGCCATTGAACAGGAGGACCACCGCCGGCTGCCCGCCGCAGTTTTTGTGAAAGGCTTTTTACGTGCATATGCCAAAGTGATCGGCGCTGACGGTGATATGGCGGTGAGGCAATACGAATCCCGCCTGAGTGTGGTTCGCAAGATTACCGAAGCCGAGGTCCGGACAAAAAAACAAACCGACCGGATGTGGCTGAGGCTGTTGATTGCCGTTGTGCTGTTTTTTTGTGTGATCATTCTGTCTCTTTACGGGATGGATTATTTGAGCGCACCGACTCACGAGAGCCCATCAACCGGATCAGACCACTCCGGAACAGAGCAACACCAGGCTGCTTCTGAAAATGCACAGAAAAACAAAAGTCCTTTGGTGCCTGCAGCGGCTCCGGCACAAAAAATGGTGCTAAAGGTTTCGGCGATAGAGGATACCTGGATGAAGGTCATCATCGATGAAAAGGAATCCACCGAGTACAATTTAAGCCCCGGCGATCATCTAGAACTTGCAGCCGCAGTCGGTTACAACCTGCTGATCGGCAATGCCGGGGGACTGAAAATAACATTTAATGACAAACCGGTTTCCATCCAGGGAAAGAGCGGCCAGGTGGTGAATCTGCGCCTGCCATAAACTAAGGTACAGGGTTCAAGGTTCAGGGTACAAGGATAACCCTGGACCCACTTACATAGAGGCGTCGGTGACAAGTTATGCAGACGGATCATAACAGGATATTTGTTGAAAGCACAAAACGGCTTTTGCGCCGCGGGGCATACAGCCATCTGAGCAAGATTGTCAACAAGACCCATGCGGCGGATCTGGCGGCAGTGTTTCGTTCTTTGTCCGTTGAGCAGCAACGTAAACTGCTTGAAATGATCAGCGATATCGAACAAAAAGGCGCCCTGTTCAGCGAGCTGGATGAAGATACTTTCCTGGAACTCATCGAGGGCCTTGAATTTGACGAGATCGTTCGGATTCTTGAAAGTATGCCCACCGACGATGCGGCCGATATCATCGGATGGCTTCCCGAGGAAAAATCCCAGGCCATTCTCGAGAAAATGAAAACAGCGGAATCCGAAGAAATCGAAGACCTGCTGCGCTATGAGGATGATACCGCCGGCGGAATCATGGTTCCGGATTTCATTGCCCTCAGGGAAGACGTCACCGCCCGGGAGGCAATTGAATCATTGCAAAAAGAACATCTTGATGTCGAGATGCCGTTTTACCTTTACGTGGTTGATGAGTACGGCAAACTGGTGGGAGTGAGTTCTTTACGTCAGCTGGTGGTGGTGGGTCCCAATACGCCGCTGAAGGAGTTCATGACCACAGATGTTTTTTCCGTTCAGACCGATATGGACCAGGAGGAGGTCGCCAAGATCGTTGCCCGGTATGACATTCTGGCGGTCCCGGTGGTTGATCCCTCAAACCGGCTGATGGGCATCGTCACCGTTGACGATGTCATTGACATTCTGCGCAATGAGGCCACTGAAGACATATTGAAAATGGCCGGGGCAGGGGAGGAATTTGTTGAAACCAAGTCCATTTTAAAAAGCACCCGAATCCGCCTGCCGTGGCTGTTTGCCAGCTGTATCGGCGGCATCGTTGCTTTTTTTATCATCAGTAAATTTGAAAGCAGTATTTACAAAGTTGCATACCTGGCTGCTTTTATACCGGTGATCATGGGCATGGGGGGCAATATCGGTACCCAGTCTTCAACCATAGTTGTTCGCGGGCTGGCCACCGGTCGTCTTAACGTAAGAGATATCTGGTCCGTTGTTTTCAAGGAACTTGCTATTGGTTCGATTTTGGGTCTGGTCTATGGAACCCTCATCGGCAGTGTGGCCCAATTTCGTTACAGCATAGAAGCTCTTGCCATTTCGGTTGCCTTGGCAGTTATCTGTTCTATGTCCATCGCCGCTCTTGTCGGATCATTGGTCCCCATGGGGTTTGCGAGGATCAACGTTGACCCGGCCGTGGCCACCGGCCCGTTTGTGACTACCGCCATTGATATCATCAGTGTGTTCTTTTATTTTACGATTGCTACGACACTGCTCGATATATAAACCAACCCGGAAAAATTGCCACAAAGGCCCAAAGACACAAAGCAAAACTATTTGATAGAACTAATCTTTGTGTTTTGGTGTCTTAGTGGCGAAAATGTTTTACCACAAAATGCAAAACAGTAGCTTTTAGGGTACTAAATGTCGGTATTTTCCACCCCTGCCATTTTGTTGCGCCGGACGGATTACGGTGATTTTGATATTATCACGACGTTTTTTACCCTGCGCAGAGGCAAGCTGTCTTTGATCGCCAAATCGGCTAAGAAGAGCACCAAACGATTTGGCGGTATCCTGGAGCTTTTTTCAGTGCTGGAGGTGGTGGGAAGTACCGGACGCGGCAAGGGGTTGCCGGTTTTACAGGAGGCGGCGTTAAAACAACCCTTTGAAGCCATTCGTTCCGATTTCAGGAAAACCGCCTATGCCAGCTACTGGGCTGAACTGGTTCACAACTGGGTGGAAGATAATTATCGGCAGGTGCCCCTATACCACCTTCTGATCCATGTTTTAAGCGCGCTGGACAACAGCCGCACCCCGGAAGCCGTATTGCACCTTCTATTTCAAATGCGGCTTCTGGCTTTGACCGGGTATCGCCCGGGTTTAAACAGCTGCAGCCGATGCCGGACCGCCCTGGAGGACATGGGCCGTGAAAAAGTGACCGTTGACTTGCAGCGCGGCGGTATTCTCTGCCCCGCTTGCGCCCCGGCGTCGACATCCCGGATGTCTCTGGCCCGGGGAACGATAAAACAGCTTTTGTGGCTTGAGAGCGGCCCGTTTGCCAAAGCGGCAAGGATAAAATTCAACCCTGAGGCGTTGGCGGAAGGCACCGAATTTCTGGAAGCCTTCGTGCTCTATCATCTTGGCCGGCCGCCGCGCAGTTTAAAATTTTTACGGCAAATCAGGAAGGAGCAAGGTTAAAGGGAAAAGGGAAACAAGGTTAAAGGAAAAAGGTGAAAGGAAAAAGGATAAAGGATAGCGCCTTCGGCGCAGGTGCAGGGTCCAGGCGCTGCGCGCCAGGTACAAGGTTCAAGGCCCAGGGTTCAAGGGAAAGGGCTGGGATAAACTAAGTTCCTAAAATGCGCTAAAGTGCCTAAATCCGTTCGGCCAAGAGGCTCTGGACAGGTTATGGCATCGTTTCGCTCTGTCTTTTTTTAAACGCCGGGTATTTCCAGCATGAAACTCAATATGTGAATATATTATTAGATGTTGCTTTATTCTTTTGATAAAATCGTTCCGCCGGAGGCGGACCTTAACTTTAGGCACTTTAGTGCACTTCGAACTTTAGGCACTTCTTTTTTTGGCTAATTGTCATGGAAAACAAATTCAGAAAATTGTTGGAATCAAAGCCGGTTGAAGCGTCGGCTCCGTGCCGGATCGATATGGGCGGTACGCTGGACCTGGCAACGTTTTATTATCCCCTGCGTCACCTGTCCCCGGTGACATTCAACATGGCCATCGGGTTGCGGACCCGCGTAGCTCTGAAACCTTACCGGAAGGGCTGGATAAAGGTTTCTTCGAGGGGCTTTGACAGCGCTCAATTTCCGGCCGACCTGGCGCCTTTCGAGCATCCGTTGGGGTTGATGTTTGCCACGGCGTCCTACTTTGGGGCCGCGGGCGTCCATATTCATATCGATTCGAGCTCCCCGCCGCGGGGGGCCCTGGGCGGCTCCTCAGCGGCGGCCGTGGCCCTGGCGGCGGCGTTCAGCAGCCTAACGGAGGCGCATAAAACAGGTGCCGCGTTTGGTCCACGTGCCTTGGCGTTGCTGGTCCACCAGATCGAACAATCGGTTGCCGGTGTACCTTGCGGTCTCCAGGATCAGCTGGCCGCCGCTTACGGCGGAGTGAATCTCTGGCACTGGCATGCAGACCCGGGACGGCCGGTTTTTAAAAAACAGGTGGTCGTGCGGAAAAAAGGCTTCAAAGCGCTCAAACGGCATTTATTACTGGCATACTGCGGAAATCCCCACGCGTCCAAAGATATCAATGGCAGATGGGTCCGGCAGTTTCTGGCGGGCAAGCACCGCGAGCTGTGGGAGCAAATCATATCCTGCACACGGCAGTTTGCTGTCGCCCTGGGTCATGGTGAATACCGGCAGGCCGGGGACTGCATGAACCGGGAAACAGACATTCGAAGAAAGATGACTCCGGATGTGCTCGACAAAATGGGGAAAAAGCTCGTGCGTCTGGCCGTGCAGAATCATTGTGGAGCGCGGTTTACAGGTGCCGGCGGGGGCGGGTGCCTCTGGGCACTTGGAGACGTGGAAAACATTGACAGACTTAAGCCTTTGTGGGAAAAAGCACTTTCAGCCCACAGGCATGCCGGCCTGCTCGATGCCGTCATTGATTCCCAGGGGGTGG
>JAOZSC010000285.1 GCA_029939875.1 Desulfobacterales bacterium | reverse complement strand
TGCGCGAAGGCGGCCGCACAGTGGGTGCCGGTGTCGTCAGCGAAATTATCGAATAACGGTTAGAAGCGGTTTTAAAATCTTGCGAGGTTTTCAAAACGCTTATTAAGGAGTCTTTCTGGTGAGAGTAATTGTTACCCTTGCGTGCAGTGAGTGCAAACGAAGAAATTACACCACGACGAAAAACAAACGGTCCACGCCGGACAAACTGGCGTTTAATAAATATTGCCGGTTTTGCCGCAAGCATACGCTGCATAAAGAAACCAAATAAAAGAAATTTGATCGGAAACGGATATCGTTTCTTATTGGGACGGCGACGACCTCAGTCGGTGTGATTGCCGATCATTGACCACCGCTCAATGCACAACAGGTTATCTTTGAATCGGATGTTGCAGGCCAGTAGCTCTAACGGTAGAGCGTCGGACTCCAAATCCGGGTGTTGGGGGTTCGAATCCCTCCTGGCCTGCCATAATTTCAGGTTAAGCTCAGAACCTGAAAATCAGGGAGCGCATCGACTTCTTTCGCTTTTGAAGCTTTGAGCATTTACCATTTTAGGAGCACAATGGGACGGATACAGCGAAAAAAACCAGCAATGGCAAAAAAAAAGAAAAAGCAAAGCGCTGAAAGAAAGCCAACGGATCAGCTCTGGGCTGCCGGCAACCGCGGAACTAAAAAAATCACCTCAAATGGAAGTGCCGCCGGTGAAAACAAAAAAAAGCCGATGCCGGCTTCCAAAAAACAAGGCGCAACGGTAAAACCCAATGACGGTATCCTTGGAAAGTCGCTGCAATTTTTAAGAGAAGTGAAAGTAGAGCTGAAAAAGGTAACCTGGCCTTCGCGTAAACAGACCATTGGTTCTACGGTGGTTGTCATTGTTCTGGTAATGCTAATATCTCTTTTTCTTGGAGTGGTCGATATGGGTCTGTCAAATTTGATCCGCATCGCTCTTCGATAGCTTGAGGAGACTTAACCGTGGCACTTAAATGGTACATCGTCCATGTGTATTCGGGCTTTGAAAATAAGGTTAAAGTGGCTTTGGAAGAGCGAATTGCCGCCTGCTCCCATCCGGAAAAATTCGGCGAAGTACTTGTGCCGACTGAAGAGGTGGTTGAGCTTGTAAAAGGAAAACGAAAAACATCGTCGCGAAAGTTTTATCCCGGCTATATTCTGGTGCAGCTGGAGCTGGATGATGAAACATGGCATGTGGTCAATGATACCGCCAAGGTGACTGGATTTCTGGGAGGTCGTCACAAACCGAGCCCTCTTTCCGATAAAGAGGCCGAGCAGATTATAAACCGCATGGCGGCTGGAAAATTGAAACCGCAGCCGAAATATTTTTTCGAATCCGGCGATGAAATCCGTGTCATTGACGGACCCTTTTCAAATTTCAGCGGAACGGTGGAAGAAGTCAACCAGGAAAAGGGGAAAATAAAGGTGCTGGTGAGCATTTTCGGGCGGGCGACACCGGTGGAATTGGATTTCGTCCAGGTTCAGAAATTATAGATTTGTATTTTATGGAAAAACATTTACGCCACCAAGACACAAAGACGCAAAGATGAATATTAGCCCAAGGTTTCGCTTTGTGTCTTGGTGCCTTTGTGGCAATTTGCTCCGGTTTGCCCGGACGATGAAAGGTTAGTAAAACATGGCTAAAAAGGTAATGGCGCTGATTAAACTGCAGGTAGAAGCCGGCAAGGCCAATCCATCCCCCCCGATCGGTCCCGCATTGGGCCAGCACGGGGTCAATATCATGGATTTTTGCAAGGCGTTTAATTCCCGGACGGCTCAAGAGGAAGGCATGATCATCCCTGTTGTGATAACGGTCTTTCAGGACCGTTCCTTTACATTTATCACCAAGACCCCGCCGGCTGCGATATTGCTGAAAAAAGCAGCCAAAATCGCCAAGGGAGCCGGTGACCCCAAGCGGGACAGGGTCGGCATGGTGACCCGGCAGCAGGTTGAACAAATTGCCAAGCAAAAAATGGTTGATCTGAATGCCAACGATCTGGATGCCGCCTGTAAAATTATTGCGGGAACAGCCAGGAGTATGGGGATTGAAGTTGGTTGGCAACAGCAATCCGTAACCCGAAACACGATTCAAGGAGATGATAGGAACAATGCCGAAGCGGGGGAAAAAATATAAGGAAGCCAGGCAAAAAGTGAATTCCGGGACTTTCAGCGATTTTAATGAAGCAATCCAGAAAACCCTGGAATCTTCTTATGCTAAATTTGATGAAACGATCGATGTCGCCGTAAGGCTCGGGGTTGATCCCCGGCATGCGGATCAGATGGTGCGCGGCACCGTGATTTTGCCCAACGGAACAGGCAAAGAGGTCAAGGTGCTTGTTTTTGCCAAGGGCGAAAAGGAAAAAGAGGCGCTTGATGCGGGAGCCGATTTTGCGGGCAGCGACGAGTTGATTGAAAAGGTCAAGGGCGGCTGGTTTGGTTTTGACAAGGCCGTGGCCACCCCCGACATGATGGGGACCGTCGGAAAGATCGGTAAATTGCTCGGGCCCAGGGGTCTGATGCCCAACGCCAAAAGCGGCACCGTGACCTTTGACGTGGCCAAGGCGGTGGCGGAGCTAAAAGCCGGCAAGATTGACTTTCGGGTCGAAAAAGCCGGCATTATCCACGTACCCATGGGCAAGGTTTCATTTGGGGTCGAAAAAATTGTTCAGAACATGGCTACCTTTTTGGAAACCATCTTACGTCTGAAGCCGGCTTCGAGCAAGGGCACTTATCTCAAGGGTATCGCCGTTTCTACGACCATGGGGCCCGGTGTCCGGATAGATGCCGGCCAGGTAAAGGATCTATTCAAGTAACTTGTCCGTCTTGAAGTATGCTGGTTGCAGGGTCCGCCGGCTGTAAGGATACGTTCACACAAGACCGATCAATTCATAGAAATTGCCTTTTTGGCATACTGACAAATAATCATTCTGTCAAAGACCATAGGCTCACCGTCGCAAATCGTGTCGACGAGTGTATAATCGGCATTGCCGGCCTACCGAGACGGATGTATGATTGCCCCGTTCAGCGAATTGCGCCTGAAAACCGCCGTTGCACAGTGCTTTCAGCCCATACCTCCGGTTTTTGGTCAGATAAGGAAAGGAGGTGACTTAAAGATTGCAACTAGCCCAGAAACAACAAATAGCCGAAGATCTGCGGGATAGATTTACAAAGTCCGCAATTGTCGTTGTGGCCGATTACAAGGGACTCGATGTTGGCGCCATGAACTCTTTGCGGCGCAAGCTGTGGGAAGAAAATATTGAGTTTCAGGTTGTCAAAAACACCCTTCTCACGCGTGCTGCCAAAGACACAGGTGTTGAGGTGATCAGTGATTTTTTCAAAGGCCCGAGCGCCGTTGCGCTCAGCTATGACGACCCGGTTGCCCCGGCCAAGGTTTTGACCCAGTTTGCCCGGGAAAATGAGCACCTTGAAATTAAAGTCGGGGTGATGAACGGCAAGCTGCTGGACACCATGCAGATCATGGCACTGGCAAAATTGCCATCCCACGAAGTGCTGCTGTCACAGTTTCTTGCAGCGCTCAATGCGGTGCCCACATCCTTTGTGCGTACCATGGCTGAAATCCCAAGACAGCTGCTCAATGTACTGACGGCGCTGCAGGATCAGAAGGAGGCCGCGTAGCATCTGTGCGCGGTGAATTATTGACAGGTCGTTGATGGCAAATCCATATGACCTGTCACTGATATATTACAATGATAAAACTGGAGGAAAAAATGGCGAAAGCAGATATTACCAAAGACGATGTGATCGAGTTTGTTGCCAACATGTCAGTTCTGGAGTTGTCCGAACTGATCAAGGAGATGGAAGATAAATTCGGTGTTTCGGCTGCCGCTCCGGTGGCCATGATGGCAGCCGGTGCCGGGGATGCAGCCGGCGGAGGCGAAGCGGCGGAAGAAAAAACGGAATTTGATGTTATCCTGACTGCTTTTGGCGACAAGAAAATTGCGGTTATCAAAGAAGTAAGGGCGATTACCAGCCTCGGCCTCAAAGATGCCAAAGATCTGGTTGATAATTTGCCGAAACCCGTCAAAGAAGGTATTGCGAAAGATGAAGCTGAGAAGGTAAAGGCTCAACTTGAGGAAGCCGGTGCGCAGGCGGAAGTCAAATAGCTCCATGTCAGTTGTCCGTGGTCAGTTGTCTGTTTAGAAAAGAGGCAAAGGTGTATTTCGAAAGGTCCGCAATTTAGGTAACCGACCACCGGCGACTGAATTAGTGCTTTTTTTACCCCTATTGATGTAGAATTCGATTGGGGAGTTATTGGTAATGATTTCCAAGTCTGTTAAATTGTTAAGATTACTCTCAACTGAAAGGCCGGTGGTATTTATCCAAAAACAACGGACAACCGACTACAAACATGCAATTATGGGAGATGCCATGTCTGAAAGGCCTTTGGCGAATAAGCGCATACGGAAAAATTTCGG
>JAOZSC010000284.1 GCA_029939875.1 Desulfobacterales bacterium | reverse complement strand
CATGGATCACCGGAATGCTGGTGGGCTCCGGGGTTTTCAACACCCACTGGCTTCTCATTGTGGCCATGCTGCCGCTGGCAGCCTCCATTGTCATCAGCAAGGCGGTCGATCGCCGCCTGTCCCGGCAGGCCGGCGCAGTGCAAGCGGCACCCGACCCCGGCAGCCAGCAACCGGAAGACATTCGGAACTCGGGGCGCAGCGCCATCTCTCTTGTTTTTGCCAGCCGTTTTTTGATTGCCACCGCCGTGATCACCCTGCTGTTGAGCTGGGTCAACACCAACGGAGAAAACCTGCTTTTCAGGGTGGTCCAGGAATTTTTAAAGGGCCAGGCCCTCAGGGAGGGTATTTCCGAGGCCGGCTCGCTGCTGGCGTTCACGCGGGATGGGACGACGGGTTTTTACGGAGACTTTTTCTTCTGGGTGAACATCGGTGCGCTTTTTCTTCAGGCCTTCGTGGCGTCGCGGCTGCTCAAATTCGGAGGCTTTGGCGTCTTGCTGCTCGCCATGCCTGTGATTGCGCTGGTCTCTTACACTGCCATGGCCTTTGTTCCGATCCTGGCAATCGTTAAAATCATGAAAATCGTAGAAAATTCCACCGATTATTCCATCAACAACACCGCCCGCAATGTCCTGTGGCTGCCCGCCACCGCTGAGCAGAAATACAAGGGAAAACCGACCATCGACTCGCTTTTCGTGAGAATGGGCGACGGCATTGCCGCGCTGACGGTCCTTGTCGGGGTTCAGTTTCTGGCGCTTTCCACCCGGTCGTTTTTCATCCTCAACATTGCACTGGTTTTCATCTGGATGGCCTTCGCCTTCGTGGTGATCCGGGAGTATCGCCGCCTGTCGGCGAAGAACCGGGCTGCAGGAGGAAAACAGAAAGATATTTAATTCATAATTGACGATCTCGTAAAAAGTCCAACTTCTGCGTTGTGCTGCATTTCGTAATCATTATAATTTAAAATTCAAAATTAACTCGTCCTCGCACGACAGTCTATCCGTGCAGTTTAATCAGCCCCGTTAATCCCAACTGTTCCAGGGTCTCATCTTCCGGCCGGCCGCTTTGCGGGTCCCAGCCCATGGCCTGGCGATATTCATCGGCCAGGCTGTCGACATCGATGCTCACCCCGGCGACCGGGCCCCGGTCCTGGGGCGGGCGGCCGAGCATGCGATCCGGCAGCTTTACATCCGGGGTGCGAATGCCTTCGCGCAGGTTGAAACACTGACGCAGGGCCTGGATGCGCGCACCGGCGGACAGCATTTCGGAAATGGTAAAATCCCAGCCGGTAACGGCATTGAAGAACTCCACCAGGGGCAGGTTGCCGAAAAACATCAGCGGCATGAGGCACAGGCCGGCACTCGCCCCGGCCTGCAGGTAACTGGACGCTGTGGCGCTCAACGGGCCTTTGCCGGTATAAGTGTAGCGATCGAATTTTCCGATCGCCAACTCGGGATACGGCCCGTAGGCTCCGGGCCCTCCGTCAATGCGTGCCATCGGTGCGGCGGTGTGCCGGCCCGGTGTGGGATCGCAGACGAAGCCGGTGCCCCGGCTGGGAAGAAAAAGGGCATTGTGCAGCCCGGGCTCCTGGCCGCCCACATGCATGGCATAGCGGCGGGCAGCGCTCCCGATTTTTTCGGCTGCCCGCCGGACACCGTCAGCCAGGATATCCCCGAAACCTTCCCGGGCAATCATTTTTTCCACCATGGCTACCATAGCCTCCCCGTTGCCCCAGGTCAGGCAGATGCCGTCCATGTCGGATACACTGAGAACGTCATTTTCAAAACACTCCATGGCAAAGGCCAGTGCGGTGCCGGCAGAAATGGTATCCAGGCCGCTGCGGTTGCACATTTCGTTTAGCTTGATGATGGTTTCAAAATCGTTGCACATACACATGGTGCCGAAAGCGCCGATGGTTTCATATTCGGGCTTGTGGGTTTCGCCCACCGGGTATTTCCCATCGGTGACATTGAAAATGCCCCCACAGGCAACCGGGCAGTTGGCACAGGCAAACTTGCGGCTCTGATGCGTGATGATGGCATCAGCATCGGTAATTTTTCCCAGGCCGGGGAAAGCATCGGCGCCGGTCAGCTGCCAATTTTTAATCGGGGTGGCACCGCTGGCCACCAGGGCTCCGGTCAACCCGCAGGTGCCCTGTTGTCTCAGGACCTGGACAAAGCCCTCCATTTGCTTCATTTCCTCGACAAAATTCTTGCGGAGCCGATCCAGTGTTTTTTTATCCGCCACGGCAGCCCGTCCTGTACCGCGCACCGCCACGGCCTTGAGTTTCTTGGAACCCATGACGGCACCCACCCCGGAACGCGCGGCGATTCGCCCCCGATCATTGACAATGCCGCTGATCAGAGACAGCTTTTCCGAAGCCGGCCCAATGGAGGCGACCCGGATTTTTTTGTCGCCGGCAGCTGCCTGAATGGCGGTTTCGGTTTCGACGGTGTCCCGCCCCCAGAGGTGGGAGGCATCCTTTAATTCGATCCGGTCATCGGTGACCATCAGGTAGCGGGGAGCAGGGGAGATGCCGGTAACAAACACCGCATCCCAGCCGGCAGATTTCAGTTCGCTGCCGAAATAGCCGCCGGAGTTGGCATCGCCCCAGCCGCCGGTCAGCGGAGATTTGCAGACCACCATGTAGCGGCCGCCGGATGGCGTTCGGGTACCGGTCAACGGCCCCGTTGTAAAGCCGATCATGCTGTCCGGGCCCAGGGGATCGATCCCCTTTTTCTGGTGTTCAAACAAAATTCGCACTCCGAGACCATGTCCGCCGATATACGCCCGTGCCACGGTTTCATCGAGGGTTTCAGTGCGAATTTCACCCTTCGTAAGATCTACAAAACCAATTTTTCCTGCATAGCCGCCAACCATCATGTCCTCCATGGGTGTGAATTAATTCTATCTCTTGGAACCTGTTTATATCTTCAATGCGCGGCGGAGTCAAAATGTTTTGTGCGCGACAGGATCGCCATCGCTGACAACTGGAATTGACAACAGATTGCAGCTGTGCAATTTATTACCTGAAGCATGCAGGATCCGACTGACAAAAAACGTAATGCCGGTGACGGCCGGGCCGGATTTTTTTGAGAGGCGTTCAGACTGGATGCCGGAAGGAGGAATTTTTATGACCCATTACCGGATTCATCCCATCGTCATGGGGACCAAAATATTTGACAAGACCATGATGACTTACCAGTACGGCTTTGGGCAGCAGTATACCATCCCGATTTACTGCTGGTACCTGGAAGGTGGCGATCAGAAGATACTGGTGGATACCGGCGAAATGAGCCCCATCCAGTCCCCGGACCGTGAAAAGGCCATCGGCGGCAGGATTTATACTTTTGAGCAGGGCCTTGAACGCTTCGGGCTGACCCCTGCCGATATTGATGTCGTTATCCACACCCACCTGCACAATGACCATTGTGAAAATGACTACAAATGCGAGAATGCCAAATTTTATGTGCACGCCAGGGAACTTGAAGCCATCCACAATCCGCACCCCCTGGATTTCAGGTACCTGGAAGATTACATCTGCGATGTTGAAGAAAACGGCCAGGTACAGGCGGTGACCGGCGACTGTGAGTTGGCTGCCGGAATCAGCGTTTTTCACACCCCCGCTCACTCTCCCGGCGGCATGTCGGTGGCCGTGGAAACCGATGCCGGAACTGCTGTGATTACCGGATTTTGCGTGATTGATGAAAATTTCAACCCCCCGCGTGAAATCCAGGCGATGGAGCTGGAGGTAATTCCTCCCGGCACCCACGTGAATGTTTATGAGGCTTACGATATCCTGATGGACGTGAAGCAAAAGGCCGATATTTTACTGCCCCTGCACGAACCGCGCTTTGCCGGAATTGACAGCATTGGATAGCGGGTCAAATTAATTTCCATTAAGGCGCAGCACGCAAGCGCCAGGCACAAATTGCAGGCCAATTAAAAACAGCCGCCACAGTCGCACCGGCTATTGACATTTTACCTCAAAACCGCTTATTGTGCGATCCCGATCGGGCAACAGCAATTAACCACTTGAAGTGGTTTTCAAAGCTCCAGATCGTGTTCAAAGACAAGGCGCGAGTTGATAAGAAATCGCAGAATACACGGTAGTATGTGAGTATTTCGAAGAAACTCGCAACGATGTATTTGGGCGTTAGGTGGGGGGGTTGAAACCACTTCCAGGCAAATTTGGGGAGACCCTATGTCAGACATACTCGATGCCATCCGGGCAAGAGACCCATATGAAAAAGAATTTCATCAGGCCGTCGAAGAGGTGCTCGAAAGCGTAAAACCGGTACTGGATCAGAACCCGCAGTACCGCCAGGCAGCGGTGCTGGAAAGAATTGTGGAACCCGAACGCATTATCTCTTTTCGGGTCCCGTGGCTCGACGACCGGGGAGATGTGAAAGTGAGCCGCGGATTTCTGGTGGAAATGAGCAGTGCCATAGG
>JAOZSC010000283.1 GCA_029939875.1 Desulfobacterales bacterium | reverse complement strand
ATGACTTCCATGGTCTTGACAATACATCATGTTTATGAAGAAATGTGATGGACGGCATTGCCGAAAGCGTGTCCAGCTTGTTCAAAATATTTTCCGGCCGGTTGAGCGATGTCCTTGATCAGCGTAAATCCATCGCCGTGGCCGGGTACGGAATTTCGACGTTGTGCCGGCCCCTGATGGCGCTGGCAACCGGCGGCTGGCATGTCGTGGCCCTGAGGTTCGGCGATCGTGTGGGCAAAGGGATTCGGACCCCGGCGCGCGACGCTTTGATCAGCGAATCAACGGGTTCCGACACCCGGGGGCTGGCGTTCAGTTTTCATCGCGCCATGGACCATGCCGGCGCGGTAACCGGGCCTTTGATTGCATCTGCCATCCTGTATGCATTTTTAGGGGGCCAGTTCTGGCAGGGGCGCTTTACCACGGCCAGCGCTGCGGAAATGCAGGCGCTGCGATGGCTTTTTGGACTTGCGCTGATTCCCGGGCTGGCTGCCATGCTGACCATCACCACCCGGGTAACCGAGGTCGCCGGAAAAAACCGCCGGTCGTTTGCGAAGTCCGGCGCCAAATCGACTGCCGCCCCCGCCCGCCTGCCGCAGCGTTTTTACCTGTACCTGGCCGCCGTCACGCTGTTCGCCCTGGGCAACAGCTCCGATTTGTTCATCCTGTTTTATGCCAAGACCCGGTTTGATCTCGGCCTGGGGCAGTTGCTGGCGCTGTGGGTGATACTGCACATCTCCAAAATTGTTTTCAGCCTGCCCGGGGGAATATGCTCCGACAAATATGGGCGCCGGGTGGTGATTGCCGCCGGCTGGATTGTCTATGTCGGCGTCTACGCCGGGTTGGCAGCGACATCGAATATCCACATCCTGTGGGCATTGATTGTCGTTTACGGTATCTATTATGGGCTGACGGAAGGAGCGGAGCGGGCCCTGGTGGCCGACTTTGTGCCCGCCCGGCAGCTGGGCAAAGCTTATGGGTTGTATCATGGGGCCGTCGGATTGGCGGCCCTGCCCGCCAGTCTGCTGTTCGGGGTTTTTTGGATGCGACTCGGCCCGCAGGTCGCCTTTACCATCGGGGCCTCGCTGGCCGGCGCGGCAACCCTGCTGTTAACGGTGGTGCTTCATTTTAAACGTTTCCAAAATTCTGTCTAAACCGTTTCATCCTATGGCTCCTGATCCCTGAGCTCATCCAGGGTTTCATTTGGCCCCAGCAGGATCATGATGTCGCTGTCCTTCAATTTGAACTGGGCGGTGGGGATCAGGTTTAACTTGTCGGGAATCACCTCTTTGACGGCTACCACCTGAATGCCGAAACGGTTGATGAGATCCAGATCCCGCAGGGATTTTCCGACGAAGTCCTTGGGTGGGGCCAGCTGGATAATACTGTAGCCTTCCAGAAACGGCAGGTAATCCAGCATGTTCGGATTGTGCAGGCGCTCGGCCAGGGAGATGGCATTGTCTCTTTCGGGGAAGAAAACCTCAGTGGCGCCGATTTTGATGAGAACCCGCAAATGGGCTTCGCTGATGGCCTTGGCATAAACACTGCTCACACCGATATCTTTCATATTCAACGTGACCAGGATCGATCCGCTCAGATCCGAGGCCGTGCACACCACAACGGCGTCCATCTTTTTTAATTCAAGTGACGCCATTGCCTTGCGGTCGGTGGCATCTGCGATCACCGCCTGGGTTACGAGGTCCTTGATTTCCTGGATGCGTTCCGGGACCCGGTCAATGGCGAGCACGTCGTGTCCCTTTTTGTAAAGACGGGCGGCCAGGTAATGGCCGAAGTGCCCGATTCCGATGACAGCATATTGTTTCATGTGATACCTCACCCACTCATAATTGCCTCTTCGGCATAGTAATAACGGGGTGCGGTCCGACGGCTGACCGCCATGGCCACCACCAGCGGTCCCAGGCGCCCCACGAACATCACCACCGACAGGATCAGCTTGCCGATTGTGCTGAGCCCGGGTGTGGCCCCGGTGGAAAGCCCCACGGTTCCGAATGCACTGACGACCTCGAAGAACAGCTCCAGAAATTTCCCGCGGCTCTCAGGGTGGGGCGTTTCTCCCAGCTCGGTCATCAGAATGACCATCGTGGCCACTCCGATCATCATGAAGCTGATCAATACGACGCTCATGGCCCGCCCGATGCTGCCGGCGGAAATCGTGCGTTGAAAAACCTGGGGTTGCCGGCGCCCGCGCAGCCGGGAAAATCCCAGCACGATCAGGCTGGCGAAGGTGGTGGTTTTGATGCCGCCGCCGCATGAGCCCGGAGAAGCGCCGATAAACATCAACAGCATAAACACAAAAAGGGTCGTATTGGCCATCTGCCCGATCGGCAGGGTGTTGAAACCGGCGGTTCTCGTGCTTACCGACTGGAAAAACCCGGCCAGCAGTCGGTCGGGCACCGAAAGCGGTGCCAGGGTATTGTTCCATTCCATCAGGGTAACCAACAGTGTGCCGGAAGTCAGCAACAGCAGTGTTACCGACAGCACCAGCTTGGCATGCAGGCTGAGGCGCGACCAGGTGCGGCGATTAAACGGAAAGTGCTGTTTGAGCTCGGAGAGCACCACAAACCCGATGCCGCCGGTGATCACCAGAAAACTGATCACCAGATTGAACAGCCAGTCCTCCCGGTAAGCGCTGAAGCTTTGTGTAAAAAACGAAAAACCGGCATTGCAAAAAGCGCTGACGGCATGAAACAAGGCAAAAAAAAGCGCTTCCTCGGCGCTTTTTCCCGTCATAAACCGGGGAAACAGCAGTACGGTTCCGATGGCTTCAAGGATCAGCGCAAAAACCACCACATGCCGGATTAAAAATGCCACGCTGCGGTCCCCGCCGATGGTAAACGTGTCCTGGATAACCACCCGCTCAGTCAGGCTCAGTCTCCGGCCGCCGAGCAGAATAAACAACGTTGACATGGTCATGATGCCCAGCCCCCCCACCTGGATCAAAACCAGGATAACGATTTTTCCGAAGGTGCTGAAGGCACGTCCCGTATCTACCACTACCAGGCCGGTTACACAGCTGGCCGATACAGCGGTGAACAGGGCATCCACTGGTTTGATGGCTCCGATGGTGGTGGCCGCCGGTATCATCAGCAGGAGCGTGCCAATGAGAATCAGGGCCGCAAATCCAAAAATCGGAATCCGCGTCGGCGATCGGAAAATCATCCGAAAAAGATTTGCAGCCGCTGCAGTGCCTTTTTTCAGCTTGCCGGCCATAGGCTGCTTCCCCGGTTTTCCAGTCTTTGTGAATGGTTTCGCGATTGACACCCGTACTTCATTGGATTATCCTTGGCGTACAAAAAAGCATTCATGTTTCCCGACATGCTGAAAATGACCAACAACCATTCTCCCATTAAAAAAAGTGGGGCCAGGCGACTTCCCCTCTTTTTAAAGGGGGCGGGGGGGAGTTTAATTATTTTTATTAACATTGAAAAGCGTCCGTGTCCATATTTGATATTCGATTGGAGGGATAAATTATGTACAAGGTGACGGTACTGATTCTGGTTCTTGTTTTTATGGCCCCCGCCATCGCAACGACGAGCGCCGATGACACCCTGGAAATCGAAACCCGGGGCCATTATCGTATGCAGACCGGCGATACGGTCAAGATGGCACGGGCCCTGGCGCTTTTCAATGCCCGCAAAAAAGCGGTGGATTCGGCGGTGGTTTATTTTTGCGCCAGGGGTCTGATCAAGGCATATGCATTGAAAAAGGCCGAAATATTCAGTCTTACGGCCAGAGTAGTTGCGGTGGAAATATTGTCGGAGACACGCACATCCGCCGATTCTGTGAGTGAGTACCGGGTGCGGGTCCGGGTGCGCGTGCGGCCGTCGGATTTTATTCGCGCGGAAATACTGGACAAAAAACGGGAAGCAAAAGATGCCAGCGTATCATTGCGCCAGGAGTTGGAACCGGCCATTTTACCGGGCTATGATCCCGGGCTTGAAATTGCTCGGGCCTACCGCCTGATCCGGGAAAACCGGCTGCGCATGGCCATCATTTACCTGGATCGGCTCCAGCTGAAATATCCTAACTGGAGTACCGTTTACATGGCCAAAGCTATTTGCTATTACGCTCTGCATGAGCCTCTGAACATGCAAAAATCATTGCTGGAGGCTTGCAAGCTTGAGAATCAACGCGCCTGTGATGACCTTTCCATGTTAAAAAAAGTGAACAGCGTCGAACTGGATTCCTCCACAGGAAGCGTCAAAGAAAAATGACAATAGCGCTGCGCTGAAAGCCGGCGACTGAAATCAGGGTTGTCGCCGATGCATGTCAGAATTGGCGCCGATTTCAGCCGGGATGGTGGTCACCGGCAGCGTCACGGTAAAGGTGGCACCCTGTCCCTCCCGGCTGCTGACCCGAATGCGCCCGCCATGTTTGCCGACAATGCCCTGGGATACACACAGGCCCAGGCCGGTGCCCTTGCCTTTGCCCTTGGTGGTAA
>JAOZSC010000282.1 GCA_029939875.1 Desulfobacterales bacterium | reverse complement strand
TGCCAGGGTCTTGGCATGCAGTTTTTTCTCCAGAAACTGTACCGTGGACCAGGCCTGGACGTCGTCTCTGGGGGGCATGCGGAAAAAGTAGTCGTAGCCCTTGGCACTCAGACGCTCATTGGTGGAAGCCGGGGTGACCATGACGACTTTGGCGTCCATCAGCGGGATCTGGGCCGGCTCGGTGGCTGAAGAGCAGTAGGCGCCGACGACCACGTTCACGTCGCTGTTGATCAGCTTGTTGGCAGCCATGGTGGCCTTGCCGCCGTCACAGGCGCTGTCTCCGGGAATTACCTCGACCTTGTCAAAGCCTTTTACCGGGCCATAGACGGCCACTGCGGTTTTGACTCCCTGCAGGATGTCCGTACCATCCTGGGCATAAGGGCCGGTCAGAGGACTCAGGGTGCCGATTCTCAGGGTCTTGGCGGCAACCAGACCGTGAACGCCCAGTATCAGACTGACACATAAAACAAAGATTCCGAATTTTTTCATGCTGCTACCTCCTTTTTGGGTTGTTGGTAATTTTGATCTCCCTGTGAATATGTTCTGAAAATTTATCCTTAAAAATCTACCTGCCGGTCTTGGCGCCGCTTCCCAGGTAGGCTTCAATCACCTTTTCGTTTTGCTGAATTTCTTTGGGACTGCCTTCGGCGATTTTCTGGCCGTAATCCAGCACCGTTACGATTTCCGAGATCCCCATCACCAGCCGCATGTCATGTTCCACCAGAAAAATGGTCAGACCGGTATCGCGCAGCTTGATGATTAATTCCATCAATTCCGCAGTTTCGTTCGGGTTCATGCCGGCCGCGGGCTCATCGAGGAGCAGCAGCTCCGGCCGGGTGGCCAGGGCCCGGGCGATTTCCAGCCGCCGCTGTCCGCCATAGGGCAGGTTGGAGGCGTAATCGTTGCCGGAGCCGGCCAATCCGAAAAAATCCAGGATTTCCCGGGCTTTTTGGACGATTTCTTTTTCTTCGCGTTTTTCAAACGGGGTTTTTAACAGGGCCCGGACGGCGCCGCTTTTGGTCCGGCAGTGCAGGCCGATCTGGACATTTTCCAGGACGGTCATGGACTTGAACAGGCGAATGTTCTGAAAGGTGCGGGCGATGCCCTGGGCGATAATGCGGTTGCTCTTGAGATGGTTGAGTTTTTTCCCGTTGTAGGTGATCGCACCTTCGGTGGGCGGATAGACGCCGGTGATCATGTTGAACACGGTGGTTTTGCCCGCGCCGTTGGGACCGATCAGGCTCAGGATTTTTCCCCGGGGCACCGTCAGGTCCAGCTTGTTGACCGCCAGCAGTCCGCCGAAACGTTTCGAAACATTCTGTATTTGCAGTTCAGCCATGAAGGGAATCCGAGGTTCTGTACCAAGTTTTTCTATTAATATTCAGACTGAATCTTGATGCGCCGCAGATAGCGGCCATAAGTCGGCTATATAATCATTTTATCGGCTGCTTGTCAACTCACTTTCAGGTGCGCCCGACATACGGTCGCAACCCGGACCGGGCAGGGCCTCCAATGGCGACGTCGGTGCTCGCCGTTACACCAGGCCGTTTTCAGCCAGCGGTTTGTTGTCCAGAACGCGCCGGGGTGAAAATATGGACAAATCAAGGGATAACGGCCGCTGTAAAATCAACTCGGACAGGTAGCGGCCCACTGCCGGGGCCTGCTGCAGACCGTGGCCGGAAAAGCCGTTGGCCAGAAAAAGGCCCTTGAGTTCCGGCCATTGTCCCAAAATGGCATTGTCGTCCAGGGTGTTGACCGCATAAAGTCCGGCCCAGCCACGGACCAGTTTCAACCGGTCAAAGGCCGGCACAAATTCGGCCAGCTCCGGCCAGAGGATTTCCATAAAGCGCTTATCATCCCAGTTAAACTGGAACCCGGTGGGATCTTCGGGCATTGATTTTCCCAGCAGAATAATCCCCCCGGTTTCACTGCGAAAATACAGCCCTGAGGGCAGCACGGTCAGCGGCAACGGGCCTTGCGGTTTAACGGCGGTGTCCAACGTGAACACCTGGCGCTTGACGGGCACCACCGGCAGGGATACACCGGCGGTGGCAGCCACCTGTGCGGCCCAGGCACCTGCGCAGTTGACGATAACTCCAGCCCCAAGGGACTGGCCCGAGGCCAGCCGGACTCCGGTGACACGACCGCTGCGGTTAATTATCTTATCCACGTTATGGGTAAGGTATTGAGCGCCCTGGGATCTGGCCTTGGCTTTATAGCCCATCAGAGCGGCATAGGCGTCAAAATGTCCGTCTTCAGGGCCATAGGTGCCGCCGAGAAAATTGTCGGTTTCATACAGTGCAAAGCGTTCTTTAATCTGTTGCGGCGTCCACCATTCAATCCGGCACCCAAGGCTTTTTTGCAGATCAAAGGCCTGTTTGGCTTGTACCCGGGTATTGTCATCAACCAGAAAAAGGTTGCCCTCGCGATGAAAATAAATTTTCGGTTCCCGGCCTTCGGCCGCCATTTCCCCTTCGAAGTGTTCAAAAACCTCAAACGCATACTGGGAAATTTGAATATTTTCTTTCAGACTGAATTGGATACGGACATTGCTCATGGAAAGTGTGGTCGAGGCCCGGGCATAGGTGGGGTCCTGTTCGACAACAGCCACCTTGAGCGTACGGTCCATTTTTGTCAGATAATAGGCCGTGGCGCTGCCCATGATGCCGCCGCCGATGATGATGACGTCGTAGGTCTTAATACTCATAATTTATGCACTTATTGATACATTCTTTATTAGATCATTATCCATTGCTTTAAAATCGACCTGTCGGTTGTTAGTGGTCCGTTGTCCATTGCAGTTTTCGAACGGAGGATTTTTTTTCAACGGACGCCGGGCAACTGACAACGAACCGCGCCTGTTTGCTATCTTTATTTGACGGTATTGTCTTATTTAAAGCTCCAACCATGTCCCTACTCCTTTCTCCACGGCTTTCTGATAGATCAGAGGCGCGACAGCCATGTCGTCCAGTGCCAGGCCGAGGTTGGCGGTCATGGTGCGTTCGGTGGGGGTCTGGCGGCCGGGTTTTTGCCCGCAGGCAAGCTGTCCGAGGTCGGCATGGATTTCAGGCACATCCTTGAAATAGCCCGTTTGCCGGGCCAGGTCAAACTGGGGGATGTCATCGGTACAGAATTTGTCGGCTGCATGCATGGCCGCCGGGTGCCAGTAGGAATCGTAATCCACCAGGGAGGCGAAGGCGCCTTCATCCAGCCACCCGGCCTGGATGGTGGCATGGGGCGTTTTCAATATGGGCCCGGCCGTGACCACGATGTCACAGCCGGTGACCGCTTCTTGCGGGGTTTTGACCGGCACGACCTCCAGGCCGAAGGTGCGGCTGATTTGTTTGGCATATTGTTGTTGTACTTCCGGATTGACGTCATAGGCCATGACCTTTTTTAACTCGAAAAGTTCATTCAAGGCCTCCACGTGGCTGCGTCCCTGAACGCCGCAGCCCAGCATGCCCATGACGGAAGATTCCGGTCGAGCCAGGTGGCGGGCGGCAACAGCGGTAGCCGCCCCGGTGCGCTTGGCGGTAATCCACACGCAGTCCATCACGCAAAGGGGAAGTCCCGTGTCCACGTCGTTGAAAATCAACAGCCCGGAGATGTAAGGCAGCCCTGCTTGAGGGTTTTGTGGAAAACCGCCGACCCATTTGATGCCGGCTGATTTCAAGTCGGGTATGTAGGCTGGCATGGCGTGGATAAAATTGTCGCCGCCGGGATGAATACCGGGTTTCGGGGGCATTTCAGTGCGGCCTTCGCCTTTGGCCCGGAAGGTGACTTCCAGGGATTCAATGATTGCGGCCATGGAAGGGCCGACTTTTTCGACATCGGCCCGGGACAGATACAGCAGCCGGCTGGTTTTGGTTTGCATGGCACCTCCGAAGTCGTTTTGGTTTTTCGGGGAACTGCAGACTTTGACGGTTACGCAAAAAATCTTTTACGTATACCCATCAAACTTTATAAGCGATCGGCAATTTGGTCAATACGAAATTGCCCCGATGGCAACTTCTCAATAAGTTGCGATTGGCGCGCGTAATATATATTTTGATTTCGCTAAAGGTGCCCCTTTGGGGCGCCATCAAATCGGTTGGCTAAATTGCAAGAACTCGTCACAAGCTCCTCAAACAGCTTGCAATTCTTAACGCCAACCGATCCGATGGCTTGTTTCCCCAAATGGACAATGACGCTCAACCAAAATACATATTGCGCTCCGTTGGTTACAAATTCCGCCTTCGGAGGGCTGGGAAGCTTTTTAAAGGACATAATCCTTTTTAAGTCTTATAGCTTTCTGGCTTCATAGCCTCCCAGCCTGTTTGCTTTCCAGCCGTTATGTACATCGAAGCCTCAAACCCGTGGAGAACGTAGCCCAGCGGAAAAAAGACCATTTATGGATGGACACTAATTAAAACTTGCAATTCATGTGCATTGGTATAAATAAAGATAGATTGCAGCCGAGGGCTTT
>JAOZSC010000281.1 GCA_029939875.1 Desulfobacterales bacterium | reverse complement strand
TGTTTCAGGTGTCAGTGTTCAGGTTCCAGGATTGAGCACCTCTATTCCCTGACACCCGAAAACTCCATCCGTCCTGACACCCGACACCTGGCAAACCTTTATTCTCCGTTTAGATACTCCACCGACAGCAGGGTCAGGTGCAGCTCGTAGAGGGTGTTCAACACCCCGGCCAACTCCGCCTGATCGCGCAGTTGGCCGTCTAACGCCGTAACCGGTCCCTGATCATTCAGGCAGCTGGCCGTGATGCGCATACCTCCCAGCCTCTCAGTCCAGCTGTCATCAAGGTAACCGCGGACACGGATGCGGTAATTTCCCGGCCGGTCGAAAGCGAAATCTTTTCTGTTGTCTGACGTCGGCATAATTCTTTATCCTTAATCTATTGGCCCTTCTCCTGTCCGGCTTTGTAACCTTGGTTGTAAGCTTCGTCGTGAGCCTTTTGTTGGGCTTTTTCGTGATGATCGTAAAGATACCCGCCGGCAGTCCCGGCGACCGCACCAATGGCGGCACCCCAGATCGTGTGACCCGCGATCGCCCCGACGACGGTCCCCGCTCCGGCACCGATGGCACCGCCGCTCAGCGTGCGTTGCTCAGTAGTCGACATACCTGAACATCCAGCGAACGCTAGGCTGATGACCAGGACAATCAGGACCAATGAAGTTTTTTTCATGGTGTGCTCCTTTCCCAAATGATTTAATCTCTTTTGGGTTTAATTCCCCGCAGCTTGCTGCGGTAAAATCGGTTCAATCAACTTTCAGATACCTCGTGGCTTGCCGCGAGGCAATTCATTATTTTCGATTGAATATTGAATATTCAAAGTCCACCTGCAGCGGAGCAATTTTTAAGGCCTATCAAAAAAAATAACGGAGCGACACGCGGCGCCTGCGCTGCGCGAGCGACTTCCACAAATATTCAATTTTCAATAGTCAATTCTCCGCCTTCGGTGGATCAGGGTTTGCAAGGCCACTTTTCCATCAAAAACCTGAATTCCGTCTCGACCGGGGTTTCTTCCAGATATTGCGGATGCGCCTTGGCCCACTCGATGAACATACCGATCATATCGTTTCGGGACGGCCGCGGATCGGGCGGACAAACGAATTTAATTCCATTTGGTCCCGATGATTCGGCTTCATAGTAGTGGTAAGCGCCCACCAGATAACCATGACAAAAATTGATGGCCTGATGATACAAGGGGTCGTCGGGAGATGCCGTGCACAGATTGACTATGTTTTCGGTGGCTTGCACCTCGAAGTCCTTTTCGCTCACCGCACCGGCAATAACGGGAACTAAAAATACAGTGATGAGCAGCAAAATAATCGTCTTTCGCCTCATGGTGATGTCCTCCTTTGGTTTTTCAGATATTAACCTTCACAACGGTGCTCTGTTAATCCGTTAGAATGATGAGCTTTTTTTTGCAGGATTTTGAAATTAACTGTCTGAAAAACTATAATACCGATTTAGACAAAGCACCACCCCCAAAACGGGGTATAAGGGGTTGTATAAATGGGGTATATTTACGATTGGTTACAAGAAATAGGGGAAATATGGTGGGGATTTATACCGGCAACCGGATGTACCACTTTGACGGCATTGATGTGTTGCCGCTGGCTGATTTCTCAGAGCGCTTGCATGAAGGTCAAATTTTTTAATTTGACAAATCGATTTCCTTACCATATTGTATTTTTGTAAGGAGAAATCAGGAGGTCTCAGCCATGCAATCCGTAATTACTTCAAAGTTTCAAACCACGATACCCAAAGATATTCGTGAGCGACTCAAGCTTTCTATTCACGATACTCTGGAATGGAAGGTGGATAGGGGTAAAATTGTTGTTTTGCCGGTTCAAAAAAAATTTTTAAAATATAAAAATCGGATAAAAACAGGACGCGGCAAAATTGAGGATGACATTAAACTGGCGCGTAGGCAAAGGGTGGAACAATACCGATGAAAAAGCTCATTATTGACACCAATGCGTTGATTTCTTTTGTGACAGATAGAAATCCGGCCCAGCAGGATAAAATTGCGAGGGTACTTGACAGTGCGGCTCAGCTGGGAGTCAGGGTGCTCTGCCCTCAGAACGTGTTAACTGAGTTTATTTATGTAATGGACTCGGTGTACCGTATCGGTAAAACAGAGATAAGGGATATTGTTAAGGATTTAATAGTATTGCCGGGTGTTGAGATTGTTCATCAAATTAGCCTGAATACGCTTTTCACATTCTGGCCCGAGAAGGTGCCCGATTACGGCGATGCAATCATTGCAGCACTTTGCAAGCATATCCAGGGGTCTTCTGTCGCCACCTTTGACCGAAAATTCAGGACGAAATTAAAGAAATTAGATCTTTCCGTGTTTCCATTTAACACCTCTATTTAGTTTCGGGAAACTTCTCGCCGCTTCCGGGTAGTTGCGGTCCCGGCGTCCAAAATCAAAGTGGCCGCCAGAAGATCTGCACAGCCTCCCGGACTCACATTGACGCGGCAGAATTGCTCATGAACCCACTCAGCGTGTTGCCGCCACCCCTTGCGATAGCATCCTCCCGATGAGAGAAAGTTCAGGGTAGATCTCCTCACCAACCCGTGGCCGGATCGACCTCCGCGATGGAGCACGTTGGTGTCCGTCACCCTTGCCAGCAACAAAAAAAAAGTCTGCACCCGCGTCGCCTCGTCTGAAAGGCCACGCCGGTGGGCCCGTCGGAGCATGGGCAGGGCCAACTGGAAGACCGTCGGAAAACCGCGAGCGGCTTCCTTCGGGGCGCCCCCGGTGCCATAGCGCCTTCGAGCACGCTCACCGTTGCGCACGGGCTTATCGCAAGAAGAGGCGAGCCTTAGCGCATGCCCGTTGAGTTCCCTTCCTCAGGTAGAAGCCAGGGTTTCCGAAACGGATTCCGGCGTGAACGCGTGCTCAAACGACGCCATCCGCGCTAGGGCCGCGACAAGCATCCTGAGGCTTAAAATGGCCCCACGATGGGTATTCACGCCCCGGGTGGCATCAAGCATAGTGCCCTCAGCGACAAGGCCGGTTTTTCGAAGCACGCCATCGAAAGAAGCACCGGAGAGAGGAGCAGGGGTTAAACGCATCATCGGCCGGTGAGAATCTCCAGAGCCATGGCTTTTTCAACCGCCTCACGGCGCTTGCCGACGTCGAGTTTCTGGTAGATGTTATTCAGGTGTTTTTTTATGGTTTCCGGTGAAACGAACAGTTTGGCGGCGATCTCCTTGTTGCTCAGCCGCTGGACCAGAAGCTCCAGGACATCGAGTTCGCGATGGGTCAGCGGTTCTGCCAGGGGCGTGAAAGCTGTGGAGGTGCCGGCGCCGGCAGGTTTGAAGGTGTGGAAGGTGGAACGAGAAGAGGGACTCCGGAGAGGGGGAGATGAGCCCTGATGGTCGGTTGCATCCGGCATTGCCTGGTGTTCATCATCTCTGAAAGCGGCCAGCAGCTTTTCGATATAGTTAACAGCGACTTTCTGGTTTTGCAGCCGTTTGAGCAGATCGACCATCCGGGGCCCAAAATCCACGAAAAGGCGGATAAAACCGCCCGGTTCTGCCAGACGAAGCGCCTTAGTTAAGCATTCTGAAGCGGCCGATTCCTCGCCCCGGATGTCGCAAAGCTGGCCCTGCAGGGCCAGCACATCAATCTGAAAACGGGTGTTGTGAGTGGCAACGACAAAGTCGTAAAGCTGCTTAAGAAGGTCTCCTGCGTACTCACGCCTGACCGTTGTGCCCTGAGCCAGCAATATCTTGACGAGTGTCAACTGCGGCACATAAAACCGATACATCGGTACGAATGGTTTTGGACAAAACTGTCCCGCCCAGTGGGAAGCCTCAGCCAGGCGACCCTGCCGCAGCGCCAGTTCCGCTGCAAAAGCCCGGGCGACCTTCAGCACAACTGAATTGCTGGTATCAAGGGCGTAGGACGCCACCGACTCGCAAACCTGATTGGCTTCATCTGTTCGACCGCGGGTCTGATAGATGAGGGCAAGGGCAAAAGCGCTGTGAACGAAGTTCCATGCATGTTGACGGTAAGGGTCTGCGACCACCGCAGCCAATTTTTCTTCGGCGGCTTCTAACTCATTTCGATGATAATGAACAATACCCATAAAGTAGAGACCGTGGGCGATCGCCTGGGGTACAACACAATTCTCAGCAATCCTCACCGATCGTGCAGCGCTCTGCAGCATAGCAGTTAAATCGGCCTCCATCCAGTAAATAAAGCAAGGATTTGCCTGAAGATAGCCTTCAGCAATGCCGGTGGACAGATCTGGATTCCGCATGGCCTCCTCAATTGTGGCCAGCGCTTTTTCACGATTACCAAGCATCTGGTGCGCTCCGGCATGAACAATAGCGGCGCATGCAGCCACCGTGATCGGCCCGGTGGTTCCTCCCTGTGCCGATGGAATGTAAGTGTAGGGGAGGCCTTTTCCGGAAAGATACAAAAGTTTCTGAAGTGCGTCGTCGTTGTGGCGCAAACCGGTT
>JAOZSC010000280.1:1706-4473 GCA_029939875.1 Desulfobacterales bacterium | reverse complement strand
TTGAACATCTCCAGTTTCTCAAAGAGTGCCGGGTCATCATCGTCCTCGATCCCCTCTAAGAATGCGGAAGTGGGAATGCGGAAGGCGGAAAGGATGCAAAACCGGAATTTGGGTGCCCTGAATCAAAACATCGCATGGAACATATTTCGATCCCCTTCAATAGAGCAGATGTCCGAATTCGGAAGTCGAAAATTTTATGCTGATTTAGTTTAATTCTTTTCTTTTTTTCCGACCTCCGCATTCCCACTTCCGCATTCTTACCATTAGGTGCCCAATTGCCAGGAGGATAAGTACTGCTTCTGCTCGACGGTCAGCCGGTCGATGGTAACTCCCATGGCGGCCAGTTTTTCCCTGGCGATCATTTTATCGATTTTTTCCGGCACCGGATAAACGTTCTTTTCCAGTGTTTTTTTGAGTTTGGCCATGTATTCAATGCTCAGGGCCTGGTTGGCAAAACTCATATCCATGACGCTGGAGGGATGCCCTTCGGCAGCCGCCAGGTTAATCAGCCGCCCTTCACCCAGCACATTGACGCGGCGGCCGTTTTTGAGCACGAATTCCTGTACGAACGGCCGGACGAACCGGCTGGATCTGGCAATTTTTTTCAAACCGTCAAGATCCAGTTCAACGTTAAAGTGCCCGGAATTGGCCACAATGGCACCGTCTTTCATGACCGCGAAATGCTCTTTGCGAATGACGTTGATGTCGCCGGTCAGGGTGCAGAAAAAATCGCCGACCCGGGCGGCTTTACGAATGGGCATGAGGGTAAAACCGTCCATGACGGCTTCGAGAGCCGGCAGCGGGTCGACCTCGGTCACAATCACATTGGCGCCCATTCCCCGGGCCCGCATGGCAACGCCCCGGCCGCACCACCCGTAACCGCAGACCACGAAATGCGATCCGGCCAGCAGACGGTTGGTCGCCCGAATAATGCCGTCGATGGTGCTCTGGCCGGTGCCGTAACGGTTGTCGAAAAAATGCTTGGTCCGGGCATCATTGACCGCGATGATGGGATATCGGAGAACCCCGCCGGCGGCCATGCTTCGCAGGCGGATGATGCCGGTGGTGGTTTCCTCGGTCCCGCCTTTGACGCCGGGCAACAGTTCGGTGCGTTTGGTATGCAGGATGGAAACCAGATCGGCCCCGTCATCCATGGTAAACTGCGGCCGGTTGTCCAGCACCGCATTGATGTGGGCATAATAAGTTTTGTGGTTTTCCCCTTTGATGGCAAAAACCGGAATTTTATCGTGCTTGGCCAGAGATGCAGCCGCATCGTCCTGGGTGCTCAGCGGATTGGAGGCACACAACGAAACCTTCGCACCACCGGCCTTTAAGGTCTGCATTAAAGAAGCGGTTTCGGTGGTCACATGCAGACAGGCGCCGATTCTCAGACCCTTGAGCGGTTTTTCCTTTGTAAAACGACTTCGGATACGGTTTAAAACCGGCATGCTCTGGTTGGCCCATTCGATGCGAAGTGCACCTTCTCTGGCAGATTTAATGTCCTTTACATCATATTTCATGTTTGCAGTCTCTCCTATTATTAATTTTATTCATTATCGTTGCAGTGATGAAAAAACAAACGTAAACAGAAATGTCCGTTGTCCGTAGACGTTGGTCCGTTGTTAAAAATATGGATGGGATTCTGTTCGATTTTACGCTTACAGTCCCGCCTTTTCCCGAATAATCGCCGCCTTGTCTGTATTTTCCCAGGTAAAATCGGGATCATGTCTGCCGAAGTGCCCGTAGGCCGAAGTTTTTCGATAGATGGGACGCAAAAGATCCAGATATTCGATAATCGCCGCCGGTCTTAAATCAAATACCTCCTTAACGATTTCCTCCACCCGTTTTTTGGGAACCACGCCGGTGCCCATCAGGTCCACCATGACCGATACTGGCTGGGCCACCCCGATGGCGTAAGCCACCTGTATCTCACATTTTTTAGCCAGACCTGCGGCCACCACGTTTTTGGCGATATGCCGGCCCATATAGGATGCACTGCGGTCCACCTTGGAGGGATCTTTGCCGGAAAAACATCCGCCCCCGTGGCTGCCCTGACCGCCATAGGTGTCGACGATAATCTTTCGGCCGGTCAGCCCGCAGTCCCCCATGGGGCCGCCAATGACAAAACGCCCGGTGGGATTGATGAAATAGCGGGTATCACCATCGGTCATATCCCGCGGAATTACTTTTTTGATCACTTCTTCAATGACGGCCTCTTTTAAATATTCATAGGTCACGTCATCTTTGTGCTGGGCGGAAACCACCACGGCATCTACGCGTTTGGGAGTCCCGTTGTCATATTCGATGGTCACCTGGGATTTTCCGTCCGGCCTCAAAAAATCCAGGGCTCCATTCTTGCGCACCGTGGCCAGGCGGCGGCAAAGCCTGTGAGCATAGGTAATCGGCATGGGCATCAGCTCCTCGGTTTCATCCGACGCAAAACCGAACATCAACCCCTGATCTCCGGCTCCCTGATCCTTGAACAGTCCCTGGCCCACGTTGACTCCCTGGGCGATATCCGGCGACTGGTGGTCGATACTGGTAATCACCGAACAGGTCTGATAGTCAAACCCCATCCGCGATGAGTGGTAGCCGATGTCGCGAATAGTCTCCCGGACGATCTGGGGCATGTCGACGTAGCACTCAGTGGTAATCTCGCCGGCAATAAAAGCCAGGCCCGTGGTCACCATCGTTTCGCAGGCGACCCGACAATTTTTATCCTGAGCAATGATGCTGTCCAGGATTGAATCGGAAATGGCGTCCGCCT
>JAOZSC010000280.1:0-1696 GCA_029939875.1 Desulfobacterales bacterium | reverse complement strand
TCGGATGTCCTTCGGTCACCGATTCGGAAGTAAAAAAGTATTTTTCTTTTTCCATAAATCATCTCCTTGCCTTATGGTATCATCTGATATGTTTTAAAAGAATATGGTCATGCAGTTTCCGGGGAGGTCTACCGTCAGGAGGGTGAAGCCTCGTGTCATTATCCAAAACATTTAATGATATTGTAACATACACAGGTTGTCAACTAACGATTTGTTTCTAATATTTCCAGCCGTTGATATTGCATGGTGCCTGGGAAAAATACAGTGTTTATTTTATAAAAATACACCCTTCACCCCATTTTTTCGACCCACTGCCCAAGGTAGGTTGAACGAGGGTAGTTCCCTAATTTGGCACCGACAAGCCTCCAATCTCATAACCACTTGTTTTTAAAAATATTTTATATTAAAAAAACAGCCACACCGTTCAGCAATTAAAGTCTTTTTGCGATCCAGGCAATCACCCTCGTCAACCTATCAACCCAAAATCGCCAACAAAGGAGGATGGCATTATGAAGATAAACCGAAGGGAGTTTATCCAGATCACAGGGGCCACAGCCGCCGGTCTTGCCGTCAGCGGCCTGGGGTTTGACCTGCGACCGGTCAAAGCCCATGCCCAGATGCTCAAGACCGCTTACGCCAGGGAAACCCTTTCCATCTGTCCATACTGCGCCGTCGGCTGTGGCATCATCGTGCAAACCAGCCGCAGCGGCAGCGGCCGGGTCATCAACATCGAAGGGGACCCGGACCACGTAATCAACCGGGGTTCTTTGTGCTCCAAGGGGGCGTCCCTGGCCCAGTTGACTGAAAACGAAAACCGGATCACCGAACCCATGTACCGCGCCCCCTATGCCAAACAGTGGAAAAAGGTGTCCTGGGACTGGGCTCTGACTGAAATCGCCAAAAGAATAAAGGCCACCCGGGATGAATCCTTTGAGCTCAAAAATGCCAAGGGACAGGTGGTCAACCGCACCACGGCGATCGCCTCGGTGGGCAGCGCGGCCATGGACAACGAAGAGTGCTGGATCTACCAGGCCCTGATGCGGGCTGCGGGCATCGTGTACCTCGAACACCAGGCTCGTATCTGACACAGCGCGACTGTTGCGGCTCTGGCAGAGTCGTTCGGACGCGGCGCGATGACCAATCACTGGATCGACATCAAAAACAGTGACTGTATTCTAATCATGGGCAGCAATGCTGCCGAAAACCATCCCATCTCGTTTAAGTACGTTCTGGAGGCCATGAAAAACGGGGCCAAACTGCTCAGTGTCGACCCCCGTTTCACCCGCACCTCCGCCAAAGCGGATTTTTACACCGCCTTGCGCTCGGGCACCGACATCGCCTTTCTGGGGGGCATGATGAAGTACCTCCTCGACAACAATCTTTACCAGAAAGAGTATGTCGTCGATTACACCAATGCCACGTTTCTGGTAAACAAGGCCTATAAATTTAAAGACGGCCTGTTTCCCGGCTACAATGCCGACAAGCGAAAATACGACAAGAGCAAGTGGGCCTTCCAGATGGACCAAAACGGCGTTCCCAAAAGGGACAAGACCCTTAAGGACCCGCATTGCGTTTTTCAGCTGCTGAAAAAACATTACAGCCGGTACAATACCAAGCTGGTGTCAAAGATCACGGGGAGGCGAAAGAAATGATAATCAAGGCGCTGTCAAAATACAATGGAAAGCGTAAAAAGGCA
>JAOZSC010000279.1 GCA_029939875.1 Desulfobacterales bacterium | reverse complement strand
TCGTCACCGCCGAACTGGCCCAGGTGTATAAAAAAACCATATCCACCCAGGCCTGCCCTCAGTGCAGCGCCGAAGGGCACGACCCTGACGCTGCGTACTGTAAATATTGCGGCGCCATATTATAACTGAGAATTTTTAAACGAATTGGAGGCCCGCATAGGAAGCTCGCCGGAAACGGACCGTGAAAGCCCCCTGCACCTCCACCGGCTCAAAATCAGTGAGCAAAATCTCTCATCAATTTCCATCCAGAATTCAGATGGATGACTTATTCACTTAAGGCTTCAAGCAGGATTTTATTTACAGCGGCACTTCTGGCGTATGTAATTGAATGCCCAGCGCCGTCAACCGGATATATTTTCACATGCGGGATAGCTCTTTTTACTTTTTTTGAACCCTCAAACGGCACCGTAGAATCCCTGGTTCCCCAAATCGCGACCGTTGGGATACCTGATTTACCAACCTTTTCATAATCTTCAGAAAGATCAAACATGGGATAATGCCGCATCGTTGATAGAATAGCTGGAAGGTATCCGCGATATTGGAACTGCTCTTCGAATTTATCAATCATGTCCGGCCTGGCGTTTCCCTCTTTGACCTCCTTTTGAATACTCTCCAACATTGCATTCTTTCCGACCATGGTCATCAGCCAATCGCCAAGTCCGGGAACCAAGACCAGAGAAGCCAGCCCGGAATACTTGGGGATAAAGCCGGCGGGTGCTATCAGGATCAACTGTTTTACCCTTTCAGGGTACCGGGCGGCGAAACCGACTACGTTACCCCCGCCCATGGAATAGCCAACCAGGCTTACCGGTTCTTTAATACCAAGGCCGTCCAATAACCCTAAAAGCTCTCGGACATAAAAATCACCGTCATAAATGATATCAGGACGATCAGAAAAGCCCCTGCCAAAATGATCAAAAGCCAATACCCGGTAACCGGCTGTCGTCAACGCGTCAACATTTCCATCCCAGACGAATTTTGGTGTGGAAAGGCCGTGTACCAGAACGACAATATTTCCATCTTGGGGGCCTCTCAAGTAATAGCTTATGACCCCGTCCTTCAGTGTAATGAAATCACCGGCAAGGCCTTTTTGCACTTCCGGTGTCAATTCCTTGAACTTGCTCACCGCAACAAGATAACTCACACCCATGGCAATAATGCTGATGATGATGATACCACTGACAACTTTAAGTATTTTCATAGCTTTTCCCCCAAAATTTTCGGAATTTCAGCCTGACCCCTGCCGGTAGGCCGGGGTTAGAAATTTTCACAATCTAATATCGCCCGGTTTCTTTCGCGGAGTTGATGATCGCGTCAACTTCCTCTTGTGATAAAAACTGTGCCTCGTAAGTGACGTCAAACAGGCCCGATAAAAGGGCTGTAAACGACCTGAGGTGATTCCGTGAACCTTTCGTCAAATTTTGATAAACATTTTCCAGGTCCCGTTTGTTAGTATTGTATAGCATTTCCTGAATGTCATAAATGTCCATATCTTCTATAGTGGCGCCGACATGCAGAGCCTGCTCTTTAGAGGCGCTGCCCATGGAAATCAGATCTTCGTAAAGGCTCTGGAGGTCTTCGTTTTTAAAAATCCCGGGTTCATCAGGATCAACGGGATCAGCGATGCCATATTTGTCCAGCAACCCCCTCACGGCGTCCATGTGCTGCTGTTCGGCCCGGGCAATGTTATCAAAAATCCACTGTCCCCACATGGCATACAAATATTTGACAAGTTAGTTGCAAACCTGAAAATGGGTAATTATGCTTGACATTCAATGCGCGGATATTATCATCTGTAAAGATTTTTTTATAATATTTACTGGCAAAGGAGTACCAAAACATGGCAACAATTGAGCTAACAGCGGAAAACTTGGACTCGTCTATTGAAAACAACGATATTTTGCTGATTGATTTTTGGGCGGAATGGTGTGGCCCCTGCAAAATGTTTGGACCTATATTTGAAAAGGCTTCAGAGCAGCATCCTGACATCGTCTTTGCGAAATGCAACACGGAAGTTCAGCAGCAGGTGGCAGGTTCATTCGGTATCCGCTCTATCCCTACGCTGGCTGTTTTCCGGGAAAAAATACTGGTTTTTATGCAACCGGGTTCGCTGCCGGAGCCGGCGCTTGCAGAGATCATCGAAAAGGTTGAAGCCCTGGATATGGATCAGGTCAGAAAAGATATTGCCGAGCAGGAAAAAAAGAACACCGCAAACGCTTAATTTGCAGCCTGATCAAATCCAACCGGCCGGCACCATCCGTCTTTTGCCGGCCGGTTTTAAATTTTCGTCAGCCTTACAGTCTGCCGATCAGGGTTCTTTTTTATCCGTGCCCTGTAGAAGTTTGCCCAGCGTTGCATTTAGCAGCACCAGGGAAGCTTTGATATCATTGAGTTGATCGGTGATAGTATCTTTTTCCCGTGCGCCGGAGGACGCCTGCCCCCCTGGAGCATTTCCGATCTTGCGGGAAATGTCATCCAGCCGAATGCCCAGGGTAACAATAAAGTACAGCAGCAGCAGAAACCCAAAGCTCTCCTCCCGCCAGTAAAGTACCCGCCAGCCGAATATCATGATGACAAAAAAAATGATGCTGGTAATAAAATAGGGGTGATCCGCAATCCACTTTTTCATTTCGTTTTCTCGCGTTCCTCGTCCCTGAGCACCCGGCGCAAAATTTTGCCCACATTTGATACCGGCAGGCTCTCTCGGAACTCGATAATCTTGGGGCGCTTGTACCCGGCCATATTCTCTTTGCAAAACTCGATAATTTCCTCCTCAGTGGCCGTTTCTCCCGGTTTGAGCTGGATGTATGCTTTAACAGTTTCACCGCTTTTCTCATGCGGCACACCGACTACAGCGGCCAGGGCCACCTTGGGATGTTGAAAAAGAATGTCTTCCACGTCCCGGGGATAAACGTTGAACCCGCCGACCAGGATCATGTCCTTTTTTCGGTCGGTGATCAGGACGTAGCCGTCCTCATCGACGTGGCCGATATCGCCGGTTAAAAAATAGCGCTTCCCGTCCACCTGGCGAAAAACTTTTTCGTTTTCATCCGGCCGGTTCCAATAGCCCTGCATTACCTGGGGGCCACAGATAGCGATCTCGCCGTCTTCGCCCTGTGGCAATTCCCGGCTCCCGGTATCAAGATCCAGCACCTTGATGTCAGTTCCCGGCATCGGGAAACCGATGGTGCCGATTTTGCGCTGGACCGTGTTGGTTGGATTGGAAGTGGCCACCGGGGCGGTCTCACTTAGACCATACCCCTCGAAAATGACAGCTCCGGTCTGGTCCTCAAACTGTCTGCAAACCTCCGGGGGCAGCGGTGCCCCGCCGGAAAAGCAGCCCATCAAAGAGGTCAGATCATACTGATCGACATGCGGATGATTGGTAAAGGCCACAAAAATGGTCGGAACCGCCGGCATAATTGTGGGTTTGTATTTTTGCACCGCGTTGAGCACTTCGGTAAACGGGGGATTTCCGGCCCGCGGATCAGGGATGCACACCAGTTTCGAAGCGCTGCTGCATGCCGCCAGCATGGCAACGGTCATGCCAAAACTGTGGTAAAACGGCAGTACCCCGAGATAGGTGTGATAGTTTTTGCGTAACTTTTCCGGCGCCGCCCCCGGCTCGTGGACCAACCGCCCCCATTCCTCCAACGCCGCAAGATCATATGTAAAATTGGTATGCGTCAACGCCGCACCCTTTGGAACCCCCGTCGTGCCGCCGGTATAAATGATCAGGGCCAGATCTTCAACAGGATTGATATCGACAGCCGGCGGTTGCGGATTAGCCGCAGCCACCACATTATCAAAAAACAGGTGGCCGGGCTGATGGCTGTCAGCCTTTGGGATTTTTCCCAGCAAGCCGCCGAGAAACGCTTTGACCTTCGGCAGGTAAGACTTGATGCTGCATATGACCACAGTCTCCACCCCGGTTTCCTTAACGGCCTCAACGGTGGTGGGATAAAATTGCGGATGATCCATGCAGAAAACCACCTTGGCACCGGCATCATTGAGCTGGTAATTGAGCTCGTTGGCGGTGTACAAAGGATTGCAGGTCACGCAGACCGCCCCACCTTGATAATACCTAAAAAAATCGCCGGGTAATGGGGAAGTTTCGGAAAAAAAATAGCGACCCGGTCTCCTTTTTTAACACCGCGCGAAGCCAGAAATCCGGCCACCCGGTCGGCGGTATCTTTAACCTGGGCATAGGTTCGCGTGCCATCGCTAAAAATGGTGTAAACCTGGCCGGGATATTCCTGTGCCGCATTGTCAAGAACTGAAAACAGTGGCTTTTCGTAACCGGACACGTCGTGGGAAACACCTTCTGGCCAGTTGGGGGTGGGCCAATTTGTTGCCGCCATATCAACCTCCTTATGCTGATGATTGGAGAAATGTGCAGGTTTCTATTCAGGCGGGAGTATAGTGACAACCACCGAAGGTGTCAAACAAGATGATACCTTAAAGGTATCATCTTGG
>JAOZSC010000278.1:432-4481 GCA_029939875.1 Desulfobacterales bacterium | reverse complement strand
CTTGACTTTCACCGGTGCCGTCGGCAAACCTCTTCCGGCGGTGCCGGTTATATTTCCACCAGTGTTGAATCTCTCTTTATCCCGCCCCAAATCCGCCAAAAAATCTCACGCAAGCCTGCCGATTTGAGAAACTCCTGATAAGCGAAAACGAGACGACCCAGGTAAGGTACTGTGAGAACAGACAGCAGGAACCGCCGATGCCTGGCATCCTTTTCCCCCTCTCCGGGGGGGATAAAAGGGGGGGATATGTGCTATCCTTAAGGTGAATGAGTAACGCTAAAATAAGGAGGTCGCACATGTCCCATCCCCTGTCGAGCATGTTAGAACGCGTTGACGAAATTGCCAAGCAGAATTTCACCCCGCAGGTTGTCTGCCCCACTTGCGGCGAGCGGCATTGTCATATCAAGCACGGCTTTTACAGGCGGTATCTGTTTGCCGGCAGTGACTGCGTCAAGATCCAGCGCTACCGCTGTTTGAACAGTTCATGCCCGCGCTGTACCTTCTCCTGTCTGCCGCATCCGTTTTTGCCCATTGTCCGGCTGCCGTTATGTGTGCTTTTTGCCATCGTGGACATGGTGCAAAACGCTCAGGCCACCATTGCCGCAGTGGCAAGGGCCTGCAGCCGCAGTTGGTCCACCATACGGCGCGCCGTTGGCACCGGCGGTAAATTGCGCCGGTGGATGCGATCCGAATGGGCATCGCCCTGTCTGAACCCCGCAAGGCGGTGGAGTGCATTTACACGGGCTTTTTCTTTCGCTTTTTTCCCGGGCCGTTTTTGATAATCCGCCACCCACACAAATCAAAAATTTATCCATATCAATGGGTTTGCTAATGGTGGGCCAAAAACGAAAGGAGGCCCAGCATGCACAACGAACCCAAAGAAGGTGCCATGGACCTGGCCCTGTGGCGCTACGGGATCATCAGTGCCTTGCTTCACCGTGATGCCAACGACATCGGCCTTTACCCGTTGTTGGATCAGTTGGCGCAGCAGCACTACGTACGCCCGGATGGCCAGGTCGTACAAATCAGCTGCGAGACCCTGCGAAAGTGGCTCTACCGCTTTCAATGTGGCGGCCTGGCGGCCCTGGCCAACCAGCAGCGCTCGGACCGTGGCAAACACCATTTGGACAAGGCGTTGGTCGATGCCCTGTTCGAGTTGAGAAAGCGCCACCCGCGATGGACCCTGGCGCTGATCATCAAACAGCTGGCCGAAGACGGCCTGTGGAACGGCAGAAAACCCAGCCGTGCCACGATCTATCGGTTTGCCGGAAATCACCACCTGATGCGTGATCCCCATGGGGTTGACATCTTTCGGCCTTTTGCATTCGATCACTTCGGGCAGCTGTGGATGGCAGACTTCCTCCACGGTCCCCGGCTGTGGATCAACAAAAGGAAAAGAAAAACTTACCTGCACGTCATCATCGACGATGCCACGCGTTACGTGGTCGCGGGCGGTTTTTATCCCGCAGAGACCGTGCAGTACATGCTCTGTGATCTGATGACCGCCGTTCGCAAGTTCGGCCTGTGCCTGCGGTTTTACACCGACAACGGTGCCTGTTACGCCGGCAGGCACTTGAAAATCGTCTGCGCCCGCATGAAAATCCAGCTGGTGCACACCCCTCCGTACAGGCCACAGGGGCGGGCGAAAATCGAACGCTTCTTCCGCTCCGTGCGCGAGCAGTTTTTAGCCGCTGACGGTTCCAAAACCCTGGAGCAAATCAACACCGCGCTGCAAAAATACCTGGCCCGCTACAATGAATCCTGGCACAGCACCCTGAAATGCTCACCACTGGAAAAACGGCTCAAGGGCCAGAACTGCTGCAGGCCCCTACCGGTGGTGGCCGATCTGGAGGCGCTCTTTCGAATGCAGCGCCGCTGCCGGGTATACAAAGACGGCACCGTGCGGCTGTTTAAAAATGTCTTCGAGGTCCCCGAAGCCCTGCCGGGCACAAGGGCGACCGTCTATTTTGTCCCCTGGGATCTATCCCGCATCTACTACGGCGATGACATGATCCCGGCGACCCCTCTGCGGCTCAGCAAAAACGCCCGCCGCTTCGAACATCCCATCAGAAAGGATCCCCATGAAAGATAACATCTCCATGAACGAGTTCTTCGGCTGGCACCACCACCCCTTCAGCGACACTTGCCGGATGAACCAGCCTTACCTGACCGAGATGGACCAGCGTCTTATCCGCCACACGACCGCTCTTCTGGCTCACGGTAAATCCATGGCCGTCACCGGTGAGTCCGGCACCGGCAAATCGACCCTTGTCCAGCACATCATCAACACCCTCGATGCCAATATCTACCTGCCTGTTCTGATCGGCTACGGAGGGCTCAAGCGTGGCGCCATCCTCCGGGCCGTGGCCGACGCTCTGACCGTCGATGTCACCGGCAGGTCCATGCCGCTTTTGGTCAAACTGCAGAAGCACATCCTGCAGATGACTGCCCAGGCCAATCCCCTTTACCCGGTGATCGTCATCGACGATGCCCAGCTGCTCGAACGCGAATCTTTTATGGATTTATGTTCACTGCTGATCCACCCCGACAGAAAAACCGTGGCCGCATCTCTGATCCTGATCGGCGATCTTACCCTTGCAAAAACCCTCAGCCTGCAGGTGATGACCCCAATCCGCTCGCGGATGACGGCTGTTGTCCAACTCAAATCCCTCAGTGAAAACCAGAGCCGGGACTTCATCGCCTTTCGGCTAAAATCCGCAAAAGCAGACGAAAACCTGTTCGGCCCCGACGCGCTGTCAATCATCACCGCCCACTGCCGCGGAAACCGACGCACCATCATGAACGTTGCCACCGTGCTTCTTGAGGAGGCGCACTTCAGACAGGAAAAAACCGTCGGATCCCAGCTCATCTTCAGCTGCGATCTGGTCGACATATCCGAGTGAAACAGAGGCGCTCGCGGAGGGATCCCGGCGCCAAGGGATAACTCGGTGCGGTAGACTGCTGTCTACGCTTACCATGGGTCTGGCTCACGCCAGGCCCATCGGTATTTTATCCCGAGAATTCTGTGACCATTTAAAGGGAGAATCTACAGGTGCACCTCTTTGGATAGGACTCATCAGTGTTTCCCTAATGTTCTTAATCTCGATTGTTTGGTATACATCAGTTGCTTATGTTTTCTCTTTAGATCGCTTTCGTGGTCTATATCTAAAGAGCAGAATATGGATTGAACGATTCGCCGGAGCTGTTTTTATTGGCTTTGGAATGAAATTGGTTGTCAGTAAATAATGAATAAATCAGTAGCTACTATTTGTGACTGATGGACCCTTTTAGGCAACTCAAAAACCACGGATCACTATTTGAGAAATACCCAACCACATGTGATATCCGCTACGTAACACAGGCCTCATTTTTTATGACCTCCCCACGAAAACGACATATATGCCGCACTAACCTTTTCCCGCTAATTCCCAAAACCGACATATATGTCGTTTTTATCTTTTAGCTTACCCCTTCTTTTGGGAGGCGATTCTTGTGCGCCGCTTCATTCTCAACCTGGCTATGATGTCCCGCCGGCAATCGTTATCAGACGGTAACGAAAAAGAAACCCGCTCAATTCCCGGGTGACCGAAAAAGATGTCAATAAACTGGCTGATCTCCTTGATCGCAGCGGCGGCTTCAGCCATGGTTCCCTTGTATATAAAAAAACAAAGCTCGCCGTCTTGGACGTAAGCCTGACACCCGTTGATCCTCATACTGAAAATCTCCGAACCGTTGACACCGTGGATTATAGCTTCTTGAATGACGCATCCCTTTTCCCTGGCTTTCCGGAGAACGCTTTGCGCCAGACCGATCGTTTGAGAACCTCTTCCGTTGATGTAATACGATTTTCGGTTCCGGGTGGTTGATGTTACGGTTTCCCGGTGATTTATCTCCGCCGCTTTTTCCGTCATTAATTTTCCAGCCATCTTTTCGTCTCCTCTATTTTGTCTTTGGAACACAACGGCTTGATTTCGAACACGGGTGACTTCACCCCGGATAATTTCCCCGCCAATTTTACCAGCTTGCCACTTATTTTCTTGCCGGTTATC
>JAOZSC010000278.1:0-422 GCA_029939875.1 Desulfobacterales bacterium | reverse complement strand
CGTGATCATTTACTCCGGTGCCACCATTCTGGGCGGGGATACCGTGATCGGCGCACAACACCGTCAGATGGTGAATAAAGAAAGCCTCATGGCCTTGTAGAATGTGGGCCGCTATCTCACGCTTGGCCTGATCTTGGTACCGTTTGGCGCTTCGGATTTTCCCACCAAACATTTCAAACAGGGACCCATCTTTCTGGCCGAACTCCTTGTAAGGCATTCCCAGGGCGTTGCGCCAATATCTGATCCCACTGTACGTGTACCGGTATTGCTTGTCGTGGGTGGTGAACAGCCTTGACCGCCACTCGTCCGTGGCCACCAGCAACGGTTTGGTTTCTTTCAAAAACCGCTGCCAATAGTTCCGGGTCAACTCTCTGGACTTGAAGTGGTCTTCCAGAGCCTTGAACACGGCCCCGACTTCGTTC
>JAOZSC010000277.1 GCA_029939875.1 Desulfobacterales bacterium | reverse complement strand
TTTCCTGGCCGCGTTTGACCAGGTTTTTAATGGAATGGGTCCGGCTGTCGGTGTTCAGGAAATAATCGCTGTGAATTTCGTTCTTTTGCAGAAAGCCGTGCCGTTCGGCGCCGTAATCGACAAAGGCCGCCTGGAGGCTCGGTTCGACGCGGGTAATAATACCTTTATAGATATTGCCGTGGGTGATTTCCTTCAGGCTGCTTTCAATACGGAAATCTTCCAGCTTGTTATCTTTGACAGTGGCAACCCGGCATTCCTCGGGATCGACGGCATTTATCAGGATTTTGATGCTCATTACTCTTTTGTCCTTGCAAGAAAAATGTTAATATATAATGTTGTCAGGGAGTCAGCCTGCATCAAATACGAAATTGTTGTAAACAAGTCAAACAGTTTCTGCCGTAAAGATCCCGACGCGTGGATGCAGTGGCTTGCTATTTGGATTTTTTTGTGGCATGAAAAAAGACTTTTTGCTGTCAATAATGGATCACCAACGATTTTTGTCATGTTGTTTATTAAATTCTAAGGGTAAGTTAACTGAGGAACATACAACCAATGGATGCGAAATACAATCCCGAAATTATCGAGACCAAATGGCTGCGGCGATGGGAGCAGGCGGATTTATTCAAAGCCGTCGAAGATCCTAGCCGGCCAAAATATTACCTGCTGGAAATGTTTCCCTATCCCTCCGGCAATATTCACATTGGACATGTGCGCAACTATACCATCGGTGACGTGGTGGCGCGCTATAAACGGATGCGCGGGTTTAACGTGCTGCATCCCATGGGCTGGGATGCCTTTGGTATGCCGGCGGAAAATGCCGCCATCGCCAATAAGACCCATCCGGCCCGCTGGACCTATGCCAATATTGATGCCATGCGCGCCCAACTTAAACGGATGGGCTTCAGTTATGACTGGCAACGGGAACTGGCCACCTGTCGGCCCGAGTATTACCGCTGGGAACAGTGGCTGTTTTTAAAAATGTACGAAAAAGGCATGGCCTATCGTAAAGAATCATTTGTGAATTGGTGCGAAGACTGCCAGACGGTTTTGGCCAATGAACAGGTGGAAGCCGGACTGTGCTGGCGTTGCGGCCGGCAGGTTCAACAGAAAAAACTGTGGCAGTGGTTTTTTAAAATAACCGACTATGCCGAAGATTTGCTGCAGTACTGTGATAAATTGCCCGGTTGGCCCGAAAAAGTCGTTACCATGCAAAAAAACTGGATCGGTAAAAGCATCGGGGCCGAAATCCGATTCCCGGTGGAAAACCGCGATGAAGTGATCCCCGTGTTTACCACCCGGCAGGACACGGTGTTCGGCGCCTCCTTTATGTGCCTGGCTCCGGAACATCCACTGGTACAGAAACTCAGTGCCGGCAGCGACCGGGAAAAAGAAGTGCAGCGGTTTGTCGAACGCATTTCCTTGCAGGATCGATCCGCCCGTACCATTGAGAATTATGAAAAGGAGGGTGTTTTCACAGGAACCTATTGCATCAATCCTTTGAGCAAAAAACGGATGCCGATATACACGGCCAATTTTGCGCTGATGGAATACGGCACCGGGGCTGTGATGTCCGTTCCAGCCCATGATCAGCGTGATTTTGATTTTGCAAAAAAATATGGCCTGGACATCATCGTGGTCGTAAAACCTGCCGACGGGCAACTGGATCCCGCCACCATGACCGAAGCCTATGTGGACGATGGCGTCATGATCAATTCGGAACCCTTTGACGGTTTGCAAAATCGCAAGGCCCTGGATGAAATTGCCGCCTACCTGGAGAAACACAAGCTTGGAAAACGTACGGTCAGTTACCGGTTGCGGGACTGGGGAATATCCCGACAGCGATACTGGGGGGCACCCATCCCCATGATTCACTGTGAAACCTGCGGCATCGTACCGGTGGCGGAAAAGGACCTGCCGGTAATTCTTCCCGAAAATGTGGATATGCGCGAGGGGGGAAAATCCCCGCTTCCGGATATGGCGCAATTTGTCGAAACGGTCTGCCCGCATTGCGGCAACCCCGGGGCCCGCCGCGAGACCGACACCATGGACACTTTTGTGGAATCTTCCTGGTATTTTGAACGCTACTGCAGCCCCCAGTGCGACACGAACATATTCGACAAAGCCGCGGTGGACTACTGGATGCCGGTGGACCAATATATCGGCGGCGTGGAACATGCCATTTTGCACCTGCTTTACTCCCGGTATTACACCCGGGTGCTGAATGAAGCGGGATTGGTAAAATTCAAAGAACCCTTTGCCAACCTGCTGACCCAGGGCATGGTCTGCAAGGAAACCATGGCGTGCCCGCAACACGGCTTTTTGCTGCCCGAAGAAGCCGAAACTGAAAATGAAACGCGCGTGTGCAAGATGTGCGGCACACCCGTGGTAATCGGCCGGGTGGAGAAAATGTCCAAGTCTAAAAAGAATGTCATTGATCCGAAGGTATTGCTGGATCGATACGGCGCGGATACCACCCGCTTTTTTTGCCTTTTTGCGGCGCCACCCGAGCGGGACCTGGAATGGAGTGAACAAGGCGTAGAAGGCGGTTTCCGTTTTTTAAACCGGGTCTGGCGCTTTGCCGCCGATGTCATGGGGTTGATCAAAGACGCAATGCCCTACGACGGCCCACTTGATGAGGTGGATAGTTCCATGCGGGAGCTTTACCGCAAAACCCATCAGACCATTTTTCGCGTCACCCGGGACATTGAAAACCGCTTTCATTTCAATACCGCCATCAGCGCTATCATGGAGCTGTTCAATACCTTAAACGGTATCGACATGGACCACAAGCACCGAGATCAGCTGGCGGTGGTGCGATTTTCTGTGGAGACCCTGATACTTTTGCTGTCGCCCTTTGTGCCGCACTTTTGCGAGGAGTTGTGGGAGGCGCTCGGGCATCGCACCAGTGTACTGTCCGCTGCCTGGCCAACCCATCGTGAGGATGCCCTGCAGGCCGACCAGATGCTGATTGTGATTCAGGTTAACGGTAAACTTCGCAGCCGCTTCCAGGTTGCAGCGGATACGGATGAAGCAAAATTGCGTGAAATGGCGCTGGCAGAGGACAGAGTTCAAAAATTCATCAAAAACCAGCCCGTTAAAAAAGTAATTGTGGTTAAAAACAAACTGGTCAATATTGTGGTGTAGACAAGAAGGGTGCAGAGGGGGGCGCTGACACGCCTGTAGATAGTTCATAGCTCATAGCTGATGGGAGAGATGGTAGGTAAAATGGTTTCTATGTTTTAAAATCATCTTGAACCCTATACCTGGTCCCTTGTACCTATAATATTATTAGCGAGTGGAAAGGCGGTTCCTGTCAACAGGGAGTGCGGATGACGTTAAATACCAGAAAATTGGTCCTGTTTTTGCTTGTAGCGTTTTTTGTGGCGGGATGCGGCTACCGGTTTTCCGGCACGGGTGAATATCCGGGCGGGATGGAGAAAATATACGTTGAAATGATGAAAAATCCAACCTCCCAGACCGGTATCGAGCGGATTGTCACCAATCAACTGATCGCTGAATTCACCCGGCAACGCGAAAGCAGTTTGGTGAGCACCCCTGGGCAGGCAGATGCCGTGTTAAAGGGGATCATTGCAAAGGTTCAGTCCAAAACCATTTCCAGGGTAAACACCGAGATGGCCAATCAGAGGGAAGTGACCCTGACCATCGATTTAAAGCTGGTCACACCTGACGGGCAGGTGATCTGGGCGGCCAAGGGGCTGTCAGACCGGCAGGCCTATGATGTTTCCGATAACACCATAGAGAATGACCGCAATAAAAATGCCGCCATTGCGCTGGTTTCACGGCGCTTGGCCGAGCGGGCTTACAGCCGTCTGACCGATAATTTTTAAACCGGTGGCGGGAAAAAAACGGGCTGCAGCCCCGGGAGCTGCAACCCGCAATGGTCGATCGCTGTTGTTTCAGGCGCCGGCAGAGTTGACCAGTTTTGTCAGGCGAGAAATTTTGCGCGCCGCGGTTTTTTTGTGGACCACACCTTTTTTTGCGGCCTTGTCAATGGCCGACTGGGCGGCGGTGAGTGTAAACTGGCTCTGCTCGCCAGCAGTTTCAGTCGCCGAAAGGCGCACCTCCTTCACAATGTTTTTCACCCTTGTTTTAACAGCTTTATTACGCAAACGTCTCGTTTCGTTCTGCCGAGCGCGTTTTAATGCCGATTTATGATTTGCCAATGATAGGTACTCCTTTCGCTTTGATTTAAATTTTTATTGATATTATATAATGATATGTCTGTCAAGAAAATTTATGCCTCTGTATATTTTTCAGCGACCATCCAGTTTGATACCCTGGCAACCCGGTTGACGGCAGGGGCACTTTTATATTATGCTTCAGGACGATGGGCCTTTTCGACGGTTGGGCTCTGAAGCCCTCCGACTTTTGCAACAGTAAGGTGACCTCAAGAAGGGAATCGGGCGAAATGAATAGAAGACAAGGCGTTGGGCTGTCGGTGGCGTTGCTGCTGCTCGCGGCACTGTTTTTTTTC
>JAOZSC010000276.1:3480-4507 GCA_029939875.1 Desulfobacterales bacterium | reverse complement strand
ACGGATGCGGATCTTGTCGAAATCCAGCACAAAATCATCGACAACAAGCAGCGGATTCTGCCGGTCATGGAAAATGAAAACATCGTCGGAGTCATCACCCGCACCGATCTTCTCAATATCCTGGTGCGCCAGTCTCGCAAAAACGCGGAAATGTCCTCCGACAACCGTGAGGGACCAATCCCGGCCCGCACCCGCAATGTCATCCGGTTCATGAAAGAACGGCTGCCCAAGCATCTGATCAAAATATTAAGCGAAATCGGTGAGGTGGCTGACAGGCTCGGTTATGGGGCCTTCGTGGTCGGCGGATTTGTCCGGGACCTTTTTTTATACCGTATTGATGAGGACGTGGACATCGTCATCGAAGGCGACGGAATTGCCTTTGCCAGAGAATATGCCCGGCTGGTTGGCGCCCGGGTTCATATCCACGACAAATTCGGCACCGCTGTAATTATCTTTACCAATGGGTTGAAAATCGATGTGGCCTCCGCGCGCATGGAGTACTATAAATTTCCAGCCGCCCTTCCGGTGGTGGAAATGAGTTCCATCAAACTCGACTTGTTTCGCAGGGATTTTACCATCAACACCCTGGCCATCCGGCTCAACCCGGATAAATTCGGCATCCTGATTGATTTTTTCGCCGCTCGCAAGGATATCAAAGAAAAAATTATCCGGGTTTTGCACAACCTGAGCTTTGTGGAAGACCCCACCCGGGTCTTTCGTGCCATCCGCTTCGAACAGCGCTTCGATTTTACCATCGGCAAATTAACTGCCGGTCTGATCAAAAATGCCGTTTCCATGGATTTTTTCAGGCAACTGAGCGGCAAGCGCGTTTTCACCGAACTGCGCCTGATCCTGGAGGAGGAAAACCCTGTGACTGCCCTCACGCGCCTGAATGATTTCAATCTGTTGAAAGTGGTCCACCCGTCCATAAAATTTGACAAATCCTTTCTGGCGCTGCTAAAGGCGGTTAAAAAGGTTCAGTCCTGGTTCGATTTGCTTTTTCTGGATGAATCCTATAAAAGGTGGG
>JAOZSC010000276.1:0-3470 GCA_029939875.1 Desulfobacterales bacterium | reverse complement strand
ATTTTCTATCCTTGATTCAAAACTGCGATGCTGACCGGTCCCGGGAAATTTGCACCCGTTTTGAGCTGACGCCAAATTTTCACAAACTGTTCTGCGTGGAACGCTTCGAGGCCCAGCGGTGCATATTGTGGCTGGAGCGCAATCTGCCGGTGGCCAACAGCACCCTTTACCGCCGACTGACCGGTTTCAAGACAGAGCTGATACTGTTTATGATGGCGCTGACAAACCGCAAAGCGGCAAAAAAAGCAATTTCCCACTATTTTACCGACTTGCGTCGCATGGACATTCATATCAGGGGGCGTGATTTGAAAAAAATGGGGCTTGCCCCCGGACCCGTTTTCCGGGAAATCCTGCAGGCGGTTTTCGATGCCCGGTTGGACGGCCGGCTGAAGACCCGCAAAGATGAAATTGATTTTGCCCGTGGTTATGTTAAAAGCCATGCAACCCCTTAAAATATCCGGATTGCTGTGCCGGGGGTAATTTCGGTTTGCACCGGCAACAAAATTTGCTATGGTTCCGGATTCTATAAATACCTCAGTCACTAAAAGCGCCGCTGCCTGCTATCGGCAGCAGACGCACGGGAGGGATAAAATCGTTCATGGGTAAAAAAAAACGAATTTTAAGTGGAATGCGACCAACCGGTCCTCTGCACCTGGGCAACCTGCTGGGAGCGTTGGCCAACTGGGTTAAAATGCAGGATGAATATGACTGCTATTTTTTCATCGCCGACTGGCACGCGCTGACCAGTGACTATGAAAATACGGATTCGATTATAAATTACCGTAAAGAGATCATGCTCGACTGGCTCAGTGCCGGGCTGACACCGGAAAAAAGCACGCTTTTCGTTCAGTCCAGCGTCAAGGAGCATGCTGAACTTTTTTTGCTGCTGTCGATGATCACGCCGGTACCCTGGCTGGAACGCAACCCGACCTATAAAGAGCAAATCGGCGCCTTGAGCAACAAAGATCTGTCCACCTTCGGTTTTCTGGGATACCCGGTGCTCCAGGCGGCCGACATCATTATCTACAAGCCCCAGGGGGTCCCGGTGGGTATAGACCAGGCGCCACATGTGGAAATCACCCGGGAAATCGCCAGACGTTTCAACCACTTATACGGCCGGGTGTTTCCGGAACCCGAAACCATTCTGACGGAAACGCCTAAAATTCTGGGTACGGATCGGCGCAAAATGAGCAAAAGCTACGAAAATGCTATTTTTTTATCGGATAGCCCGGATGAAATCCGTGCCAAGGTGGCCACCATGATTACCGATCCCCAGCGCGCACGACGAAGCGATCCGGGCAACCCGGATGTGTGCAACGTGTTTGATTTCCACAAGCTTTACACGCAACCGGATTCCGTCCGGCAAATAGACACGCAGTGCCGCACGGCTAAAATCGGCTGTGTCGAATGCAAACAGGAAATGGCCCGTAATCTGGCGGCGGCCCTAGCCCCGATTCGTGACAAGCGCGCCTATTATGAACAGCGGCCCGAGCTGGTCGAAGAAATCATGATCGAGGGCGGCAACCGGGCCCGCAAAACCGCCCGGCAGACCATGGAACAGGTGCGCGAGGCGATTCAGATATGATCCCGGCCGATTTTGCCCCTTTGACGGCCGATACTTATAAAATATATTGCAACCTGAATGTATTGTACCCCAACCCGGATAAACCGAAAAAATTGCCACAAAGGCCCAAAGACACAAAGCAAAACTATTTGCTGTAATTTATCTTTGTGGTTTGGTGTCTTGGTGGCGAAAATGTTTTGCCATAAAATGTAAAGAAATAATTATTAAGAATCTAAATGATTGTAAACAAAATGGGATGGGCTTTTAACCAATGAGTTTAGGAAAATTAACGTTTTGGAGTCCAACGCTTTCATGACAACAGAATTTTACCGGGTCAAGCTGGATGAAATTTTCGAAGGTCCCATGGACCTGCTGGTTCATTTGATCAAGAAAAATGAGTTGGATATCTATGACATCCCCATCGCCCTGATCACCGAGCAGTACCTGAAATACCTGGATTGGATGAAATCCATGAACATCGAGTTTGCCGGTGATTTTATCGTCATGGCCTCTACCATGACCCAGATAAAATCACGCATGCTGCTACCGGTGCACGAGAATGAAGAGCCCGAAGAAGATCCCCGGCTGGAGATCACGCGGCCGCTGCTCGAGTACCTGCGCATGAAATCGGCAGCCGACCAGCTGGCGGAACGCAACCTGCTGGGTGAAAAAACATTTATCCGCCCACCAGACCAGCAGGATTTTATGGCTGGCGACGATGATGAATTCATTAAAATCGGCCTTTTCGAACTAATTGACGCTTTCCAGAAAATCCTGGAAAGAATCCCCGCAGATCACCAGGTTGAATTTGAAGCCGACGAAATAAGCGTTAAAGACCGAATTTCCCAACTGGTGGATATTCTCGAAGCCAAGGAAAGCGTTACATTTGCCGAACTGTTCTCCGCTCATCCGGACAAGCGTGAAGTCATCGTCACATTCCTGGCAGTTCTGGAGATGGTCCGGCTCACCTTGATCCGGATCGCCCAGCATGTATCCACCGGGATCATACGGATATTTTACTTATAAGCATGGAAGATATCAAACCTATCATTGAAAGCCTGCTGTTTATTGCCGAAGAGCCACTTTCGGTGGACCGTATAAAACGGATCCTGGGCCAGGCGCAGGGTGGAGAGATCCGTGAAGCCCTGGAGGCCATTGCGAACGAACACGATACCCGCCGGAGCGGATTTCACCTGCACCCGGTCGCCGGCGGCTGGCAGTTTCGCACCCGACCCGAATACAACCAGTGGATTAAAAAACTCATCCAGCCCAAACCGCTGCGCCTGAGCAAGGCGGCCTTGGAAACCCTTGTGATCATCGCTTACAAACAGCCGATTATCCGCAGTGACATCGAGCATCTGCGTGGAGTGGACTGTGGCGGCGTTTTACGCGCCTTGCTGGAGCGCAAGCTGATCCGGGTGCTGGGGCGCAGGGAAATTGCCGGCCGGCCGTTGATCTATGCAACTACCAAGCGCTTTTTGGAAGTCTTTGACCTCAAGACGCTCAGGGATCTGCCGACTCCCAAAGAAATTCATGACCTCGGCGCGGCCGGTGTAGAATCGGAACTGGCCGCCTCCCTGGAAAAAGTCGCCGACCCGCAAGCCCTGGAGATTTCCACCGATGATGACAAAGACCCCGCGTCCGATGAGCGCAGTCAAACACCGCCCGCCACCACGTCCGAAGCGCAAGCGCCCCTGGACAGCCTGCGCGAAACCGATGTTGAACCGGTAGAATCGCCGGCCGGCACAGCGCCGAAAAATGATGAAAATTCATGAAAAAGTTCTTGATTTAAAATCGTAAACCCTTTATTTAAAAATTCAACGAATACCCGGGCGGTTAACTCAGTGGGAGAGTGCTACCTTCACACGGTAGAAGTCGCAGGTTCAAATCCTGCACCGCCTACCAT
>JAOZSC010000275.1 GCA_029939875.1 Desulfobacterales bacterium | reverse complement strand
ACCGGTCGTACCGAAATCTTTGCGGGCGACATCCGCCATGGCCCAAACGGTTGCTATCAGAAACAAGAAACACAAAGCGATGATGGTGCCGATGGTTTTCAGATCCATGGTCAGCCTTTCAGGCGGGTTGAAATTTTTAAAATTGCTTTTACATAGTATTCACTGTGGTTGTAATGGTGAATTACTTTTTCGGCCTTTTTGCGGCTGATCCCAGGCCGCCAGCCATGACGTTTGAGATAGTTGGCGATGCTGGCCATGGAATCGGCATGGTTGAGCAGATCTACGGAACCGTCATTGTTGCCGTCCTTGCCGTAGGCCAGGATGCTGCTGGGCATAAACTGGGCCAGCCCCATGGCCCCGGCAAAAGAGCCGGGTATTTGCGCCGGGTCCAGCCCTTCGCGGTAGGCGTATTTTAAAAAGGCTTTCAACTCCGCATAGGCCCACCTGGACCTTCTTTTAGCCGATTTTTCGAATTTTGTGCGCGCAACTCGTTTGTTCTTTGGAATTTTTTCATAGAACACGGAACGAACCTTTGGATCCGCCAGGGCTGCCAGAGTGGAAAGGGTGTTCAAAGTGGAACGGGTCCCCAGGGAGGTTCCCAGGCCGGTTTCCACCAGCAGGATGGCGGTGATGATCCGGCGGTTCACACCGTAGGTTTTTTCAACCCGCGCAAGCTCCTGCCGATGCTTGTGCATGTATTTTCTGGCCTTATCAATCGACCAGTCGTTGGCAAACTGGTCATAATCCACCTTGGCCTCGCTGTAGGTAAACAGCAAGGTGGCGCCGTCGGTTTCGAAAAACACCTGGGGCCGGCCATACAGGCGCTTGATTTTTTTAGCGTTGAAACCGTCGGTGACGAGTTTTTTTTGCAGCGTGTCAAAATAGTGAGGGGGGTTGTTCTTTGCGGCTTGAGACAATGCGGGCCCAAAAAAGGAGACGGCCAGCAGCAGGGTCAAACCGGCAACAATGGTGGTTTTGGGGCCTATGCAGTGGGGCATTACATACTTTCCTCGTTTAAAGCTTTAAGGGGGCGGCAGCGGTTCGCGCTTGATCCAGGGGGAATCACGTGCTATTTATTTTCTCATAATAGCATACCTGCCAGGAATATGCCATGGTGAAAAAAAATCAAAAGACCATATTCTGCTGTCAGACATGCGGCTTTCAGGCTCCCAAATGGATGGGAAAATGCCCGGACTGCGGCACCTGGGATTCGTTTGTAGAAGAGCGGCTGGCCGTCGGTTCAAAGCCCGGGGCCTCCAGGGCCATGACATCGGTCCCAACAAAGCCGGTATCCATTGATTCCATCGAACTGGAAAGCGAGCACCGGCTGCACACCGGCATCCGGGAATTTGACAGGGTCCTGGGCGGCGGAATTGTGGCCGGCACGCTAATACTGATCGGCGGGGATCCGGGCATCGGCAAATCCACCCTGATGTTGCAGGCCCTGTATGGCCTGGCCGGCCAGGGACAGCGAGTGCTTTACGTGTCGGGGGAAGAGTCCATCCGCCAGATCCGCATCCGCAGCAAGCGGCTGGCGACGGTGTCTTCCGACCTGCTGGTGGTCTCGGAAGTTGAAATCGAGGCCATCTTGGCCATCGTTGAATCCATGCGTCCCCGGGTGCTGGTAATCGATTCCATCCAGACCATGTTCAACAGCGACCTGACGTCGGCCCCCGGCAGCGTGAGCCAGGTGCGCGAGGCCACGATGCGGCTGATGCTGATGGCCAAAAAAAGCGGTATTCCTACTTTCCTGGTGGGACACGTGACCAAGGACGGGGCCATCGCAGGTCCTAAACTTTTGGAACACATGGTGGATACCGTTCTTTATTTTGAAGGGGACCGCAACCACATCTTCCGGATATTGCGGGCCGTGAAAAACCGGTTCGGCTCCACCAATGAAATCGGTGTGTTCGAAATGAAAGACGCCGGCTTGGATGAGGTCGCCAACCCCTCGGCGGTTTTTCTTTCCGAGCGGCCGGCCGGTTCCGCGGGCTCGGTGGTCACGGCCAGCATGGAAGGCACGCGGCCGATTCTCGTCGAGCTGCAGGCCCTGGCCAGTGCCACGAATTTTGGGACCCCCCGGCGCACCATCCTGGGGCTTGACCCCAACCGGGTGGCGTTGCTGGCGGCGGTGATGGAAAAAAAGCTGGGGATGCACCTGATGGGCTATGATATTTTTATGAATGTGGCCGGGGGGGTGAAAGTGACCGAGCCGGCGGTGGATATGGCCATTGTGGCCGCCGTGGCCTCCAGCTTTCTGGACAAAGCCATTATCGATTCCACCGTTGCGCTGGGAGAGATCGGATTGACCGGGGAGGTGCGGGCCATCGGCCAGGTGGACACCCGCATCGCGGAATGCCGCAAAATGGGTTTTACCCGTTGCCTGGTGCCGGAAGGCAACCGCAAGCGGCTTGCCGACATGGACGGCCTTGAAATTGTCGGCGTCAAGACAGTTGACGAGGCAATTGAGAGTCTGTTTTGAATTCGGAATGCGGAATGCGGAATTCGGATTGAAAGAGCAGAGAACAGGAAGATGGTTTCAGGACCAGCGACTTTTGAATATGGAATTTCGCAGAAAACATGGATTAAAGTATAGAATGGTCAGTGTAAAAATGTGTCACCTTGACCTTGACTTGATAAATAAACCGATAGTATACAATAATGTTTTATAGACAATTTTGTGTAATTTAAAGCTCATAGATTAAATAATACATAAGGTTGCGGCCCGGAGAGATGCGCTGCGCAACTTGCAGTGCGTAACGCGTAACACGCAACCCGAACTCATGAAACGCAAAACAGGCAAGCCTAACCCGTGGCAGGATCATTATACCCGGCGGGCCCAGAAAGAACACTATCCGGCTCGATCCGTTTACAAGCTGGAGGAAATTCAGCAAAAACACCGGTTGATCAAAAGGGGCAGCCGGGTTCTTGATCTGGGTTGTTCACCGGGTTCATGGCTGCTTTATGTCGCCGAACTGACCGGGGAAAAGGGACAGGTGGTCGGCATTGACCTGAAGCCGGTGACGGTTCGGGTCCCATCCCACGTCACCATTATGATTGCCGATGTGTTTGAAATGGATGCCGGCAGCCTGGGGAGCGGTTTTGACGTGGTGCTCAGTGATATGGCGCCGGCCACTACCGGCCACAGGGCAGTGGATGCGGCGCGTTCTTTCAGCCTGTGCGAGGCCGCCCTGGAAATTGCCCGCCGGGTGCTGGTGCCGGGAGGCGCTTTTGTCTGCAAGATTTTCCAGGGCCCGGACGTTGCGCATTTTCAGGATTTTGTCAGGGCCGGGTTCAGGGGGCAAAAGCTTTTCAAACCTCGCAGCAGCCGCAAGGCGAGCAAGGAAACATATGTAATTGGGCTGGGGTTCAACCTTAACCAATCGTAAACAAAATGAAAAAGTGGGGGTAATATTTTAAATTAGTTCTTATTTTTGGCATATAATCTAAGTTATTATACATCTTCCATTGATGAGATATAATTTTAATAGATTTTTTCATTTTGTTTACCCTATGGGAAAGCCGATGGCACCCCATCTTCTGCGTTGCCAAGGGCTCGCGGTAGATGAGTACAGCGTCGCCCTTGGTCGCCTTGAATTTGGGGCACCCTCGACTTTCGCTTGAATAAGGTTTCAAAGAAATTAGCCGCTGGCTGGGTATTTCCTGGAGGCGGGCTCTGGAGCAAAAGACAAATAGCTGTTGGATTTTCCGCCGAAGGCGGATCCGGGTTGGGAGGTGCACATGTCAGGACACAGCAAATGGTCAAGCATCAAACATAAAAAGGCCGCCACCGATGCCAAGCGGGGCAAGATTTTCACAAAACTGATCAAGGAAATTACCGTGGCCGCCCGCATGGGCGGGGGAGACCTGGAGGCCAATCCCCGGCTGAGAGCAGCCGTTGCCGCGGGTAAAAGTGAAAATATGCCCAAGGACAATATCGAACGGGCCATCAAAAAGGGAACCGGTGATCTGGAAGGTGTTAATTACGAGGAAAGCATTTACGAGGGGTATGGCCCCGGGGGAGCGGCAGTGCTGGTGGAGTCGCTGACGGACAATAAAAACCGCACGGTGGCCGACGTGCGCAGTATTTTCGGAAAAAACGGCGGCAGCCTGGGCGAAAACGGTTGCGTGGCCTGGATGTTCGACAAAAAGGGGTACGTTGCCGTTGAAAGCGCAGCTGTCGATGAAGAAGTGTTGATGGAAGTCGCTCTGGAGGCCGGTGCCGAGGATATCCGGGAGGATGACAGTAATTTTGAAGTCATCACCGACCTGTCGGATTTCGAAGCCGTCAAACAGGCCATCGAACAGGCCTCAATTCCGTACATTACCGCCGAGATCACCATGCTGCCCCAGACCACCGCCAATCTCGTGGGCAAAGAGGCCGAGCAGATGGTGCGGCTGATGGAAATGCTGGAAGACTGCGATGATGTCCAGAAGGTGTATACCAACGCGGATATACCTGAGGATATTATCAATAGTATGTGAAAATAAGGCTAAAGGAGAAAGG
>JAOZSC010000274.1 GCA_029939875.1 Desulfobacterales bacterium | reverse complement strand
TGGATATAACACCATGACAAAAAAAGCTGCCCCCCGCAGACGCAGGGGCGTCAAATCCTGGCTGATCGCAATTTTGCTGGCAGGCACCCTTCTGGTTGTGGCTGCCGTGCTGCTGATGCCCCTGTTGATCAACCTGGAGACGGTGCGGCAAGCCGTTGAACAAAATTTTTCCGAGCAGGTTGGCGGCCGGATCACCCTGGGTAAACTGGGACTGGGCTATCTGCCCCGTCCTCATGCCATCATCAGAAAAGCCCGGTTGGAAATACCCGGAAGCTTCACGGTCACCATCGGGTGGATGAAAATTTATCCCAGGCTGTTGCCCCTGGTACGGGGCCATTTCGAGCCGGCCCTCATTAAACTCGAATATGCGGATTACGCCCTCACACTGCCTCGGCTCGGTCAGGATTCGCATGCGGCTGAAAAGATACAACCGGCTGAAGAAACAGTAAAAAAGGTGGTTCAAGCCGTTCGGGCACTGCCGGAATTTAAGCTCCCTCAGTTAAAAATGCGGATCCAACACGGTAAGATACGGCTGACCACGCCCTCCGGTCGAAAATTCATGCTCACCCAGCTTCAAGCCCGTTACGACCATCAGCCGTCCGGCTTGAAATTTTCCATCGCCTGTAAATCCAATCTCTGGCAGCAAATTAATATTAACGGATCGCTGAATCCGGACAATTTCACGGGCACCGGGCACATCCGGCTCTCCCGTTTCCATCCCCAGACGCTGATTGCTTACCTTTTGCCTGATTTGCCGCTGCAGGTTACCAGCACCGGGACAAACCTGGATATTGATTTTGCCGCTACCGGTCCCGGACAGTTGACAGCAGACGTCAAAGGGGCCATAGCAGTGCTCGAATTGAATCGCGACAGCCGGAAATTAGCTGTTCGGGGTGCCCGCCTGAAAGGATCGATTCAGTTCGACTCCCGGACGGCCCGCATCAACCTGAGCGCGTTGGAACTCGACGAACCCCGGCTGGCGTTGACCGCCAATTTTTCCTATAGCGGGGATAAACAGGGCTTTGAACTTGCCATAAACGGCTCTCACATCGATGCGGCCGGGATCAGACAGGCAGCCCTCACCCTGGGCGGCCACTCGGAAACGGTTCGTGAAATTTTCGACGTTGTCCGGGGGGGACAGGTCCCCTGGATAACCGTTCGCAGCCGGGGACAAACGTTTGCAGAGCTGGGCCTGCTCGACAACATTGTCATCCGGGGACGGATGACCCAGGGCCACATCTTCATCCCGGAAATCGAGCTGGATCTGGTGGATGTCGTCGGGGACGCCACCATTGCCGGTGGCATCCTGCTGGGAGACAACCTTGAGGCCCGCATGGGCAAAACCCGTGGCAAAAACGGTAAAATGAAACTGGGCCTTGATGAAATTGCCGTGCCATTTCAGCTTAACATCGCCATCGACGCCGATTTGTCTCAACTTCCACCGGTGCTGGCGCGCATCGTTGACGACAAGGATTTTCTGCATGAACTTTCCCTGATAGATAATGTCAGAGGATCCGCCACGGGAACCCTGGCCCTGGGAGATGACATCGACCATTTAACGGCAACCGTGAATGTCTCCCGGGCACATCTCACCGCTTCTTATGAACGCATTGCCTATCCAATTCAAATCGATGGCGGCCGGTTCTTCTATAGTGGAGCGCGTCTGTGGTTTAAAAATTTCAACGCCACCATCGGTCGCTCCTCATTGTCAAATCTTGCGGCTTCCGTCAACTGGGCGGAAATTCCCGTGCTTGCAGCCAACTCGAAAACGGCGATCTTCGATTTGCAGCAGCTTTTTATCTGGGCGATGTCTTTTGATCAGTTTGACAAAAAGCTAAAAATCAGCTCTTTCAGCGGCACGGCCGCGATGGAAGACCTGAGCATCCAGGGACCGTTTTTCCAACCACAGAACTGGCATTTTAAGACTCGCGGCACCGTCGACAACCTGGTAATAGTATCCCCCGTGCTGCCGCGACCCCTGAAGGTAGCCCATGGCCGCATCCTGTGGCAGAATAAGCAATTCCAATGCAGCGACGTGGCGGCCTCCATGGGAAAATCTACGATCACCCGGTTTAACGCCGGCATCGATTGGCACTCGCAGTTCCCCTCATTGACAATGCAGGCAGCCACCGCACAGGTAATTGCCGCCGAAATTTATCCCTGGCTGTCGGATTTTAAAAATTTCCCATCGGTTTTTAAAGACATCGCCGCTAATGGGATGGTGGCCATTCAAAACCTGCGCCTGGCAGGGCCCCTGCGACAGCCATCCGTCTGGCAGTATGAAGCAGGTGCCACCCTGCACGAACTGGTACTGCATTCAGCTTTTTTTGGAGATTCCCTGACGCTAACCGACGGTGCCGTGGGGATCAGCCGCAGTGTTTCATCGGATGCGGTGCAAACCCGCATCGACGTGAACACTGCGCATATAACCTGGCGCCAAAGCCATCTGGCCATGGCGGGAGAAATTTCCTCCGCAAACGAGGATATCACCGTGGACATGGGTGTTAGCGCTGACCGGCTTGACTGGGTCCAGATCAAATGGCTTCTGGACGCCATCGAAAAAAGCAAGGCGAACAGCCAACCCTGGAAGGGGCGGCTGCAGGGAAAAACAACCGTGCGGGCCGCTCGTTTTAATTATGAAACGTACAGCATACAGCCACTGAAAACAACGGTGACATTTAAACCGCAGTTGGTGGATATTGCCGTTGACAAAGCCGCCCTTTGCGGCCTGTCGTTTCGGGGCCGGGTGGCAGTTTCCGAAAACATGGTGGCCATTCATTTTCTCCCAGCCGCCGTGGACCAGAAACTCGGCTCCACCTTGAGCTGCATCAGTGGTAAAAAAAATCTGGCCACGGGCATTTATGACCTCAGTGGCGTGCTGACGGCCAAGGCCCGGCCGGATGCCATTTTGCACGCCATGGACGGGCGGGCGGTATTTTCCGCCAAGCAGGGCCGCATCTACCGTTTTGGTCTACTGGCAAAAATTCTATCGCTTTTAAACGTTACAGAGATTTATCGGGGGCAGGTTCCGGACCTGATCGGCAAAGGTTTTGGCTACCGCAGTATAACGGTCAGCGCAGACATCCGAAACGGCAAAATGACCATGAAGGAGTGCGCCATCGACGGCACCTCCATGGGAATTGCCTGTGAGGGAGACATCGATCTGGTCAACAACAGAATGGACCTGATCGTTTTGGTAGCGCCTTTTCGAACCGTAGACAGCATCGTGGGCAACATCCCGCTGATCGGTCATATCCTGGGGGGCAAGCTGATCTCCATTCCCTTTCGTGCCCGGGGGGATTTGAAAGACCCCGAGGTGTGGCCGCTGCCGCCCACGGCGGTAGGCGCCGGGGTTCTGGGCATCCTGGAACGGGTGCTGAAACTGCCGATTACCATCATTGAACCGGTGTTGCCCAAACAGGAGGCTCAACACCCTTAAAGCGCGGACCGGACCGTTCTTGACTTTTCCCTTTTTTATACTCATATTCCCGGAACCGGAAAGTGGGGGAAAAGGGCTTCCGGCATAAAAAAATGTTCGATATCGTTTATAACATCTCGTGGAGACTTGAAATATGGAATCAATCAGAATCCTGGGCACCGGTTCATATTTGCCCTCGACCGTTTTAACCAATTTCGATTTGCAGAAAAGCGGCCTGGACACTACCCATGAATGGATTGTCAAGCGCACCGGTATCAGTGAAAGACGAATTGCCGGCGCCGATGAAACCACTTCGGATCTGGGCTACAAAGCCAGCCTCAAGGCCCTGGAGATGGCCGACATACAGGTGCGCGATCTTGACCTGATCATTGTAGCCACCATCACACCGGACACCTGCTGTCCTTCGGCGGCCAACTGGCTGCAGGCCAAGCTGGACGCTCCCCAGGCGATAACCTTTGATGTGACCGCCGCCTGCTCCGGGTTTATCTTCGCGCTCAACGTTGCCGAACAGTACCTGAAAAACAAAGCCGCCACCCATATTCTGGTGGTGGCTGCCGAAGTCATGTCGCGTACCCTCAACTGGAAGGACCGTTCCACCTGCATTCTGTGGGGTGACGGCGCGGGGGCTGCGCTGCTCACCCGCGACGATGGGGGCCATCAAATTATGTCCACCCACCTGCACACCGACGGTGCCAACGGCCGGGATCTACTGTTGCCCGGCGGCGGCTCCAAAACAACGCCCATAACCCACGAAAGCGTGGACCGCGGGCTGCATCATCTGAACATGATCGAGGCCAATCTTAGCTTTCGGGTGGCGGTTCGCCATTTTATGGAATCCATCGAAGAAGCTGTGCAGCACAACCGGCTCACAGTGGCGGATGTGCGCTGGTTCATCCCCCATCAGGCCAACATGCGCATGTTTCAGCACATTGCCAAATCCCTGAAAATACCGTTTGAACGATTCTACCTGACGCTGCAAAAATACGGCAACATCTCCTCGGCTTCCTGCGCCATCTCCCTGGATGAAGCCGTACGCGACGGCAGCATAACCCCCGGAGACCTGATTTGTCTGCC
>JAOZSC010000273.1 GCA_029939875.1 Desulfobacterales bacterium | reverse complement strand
TCAAAAAATGAAATTTCCACCTCGCCACTATCTTCATGCAATCCGCCATATTTTTGTGCCGCAATCACGCGGTCGTTATTGGAAAGTTGCATAAATGCCAAACTTCCGGAGGGACTAACCATCCCTTCTTCAAATCCCCACTTTTCTTCGATTTTCTCTCTATTGCTCATGCGAGTCTCCTTGTTAATTAAAGCCTTTTTCCAACTACATACAACAAGGGTACGGAGAGTGTGCAGTTCGAGCAACGAGGGGAAAGGTGCAAAAAAGGTGTAGGTGGTTTTTTATTTCAGTACAAGGATGCCTTCCTGAACGGCTTTGAGCACGGCGTCCCGGCGGTTTTTGGCATCGAGTTTCCGATAGATGGAGATGGCGTGGCGCTTTATGGTGGCCACCGAGATGCAGAGTTCGTCGGCCACCTCCTGGTTGGTCAGGCGTTGCTCGAACAGGGTCAGCACATCCATCTCCCGGTTGGTTAGCTTTCCGCTCACCTGGGGCAAGCGGGCGGGATGAATCCGCTCCAGCAACTCGCCGAAAAATTCCAAGGATTGGAACTTGAGAGCTGTCTTTGGAAGCAACGGTTCAAGCTCGTCGCCCACTTCGACAAACAGATAAAACAGATCGCCGGGGGCGGCAAGCTGGATCGCCGCTTCCAAATGGGCAACGGCCTTCGGTTCGCAATCCCTTTTCTTTTCCTGAATCGCCGAGAGGATCCGTAGCTCGATCGTCAGGAGAACATGATGGGTCTCTTGCGCATGGTGCAAAAGCTTTTGCAGCAGCCCCCCCGCTTCTTCCAGGCTTTGGACGGTATTTCGGGCCAGAAGCAGGCGGCAATGGGTGACGCGTGGATCCTCGATCCAAAAGAGAAAGTTATGCGTGTCGTCCGAAAGTTCCACCTGTTGGAAAAGGCGTTCCGCGCGGGGCAGCTCCTTTTGCCGAAGCGCGAGGCGTGCCTGTATGGAATAGAACCACATCCTGAAAAGGGGATTATTTTGCTCCCAGATAAATTTTTGGAAATCCTGCAGGACGCTTTGGAATTCCTCGGTGTCCCCCTTGGCCTGGAGCGTCAGCAACTGGGAGGCAAAACAATCTGCAGGAGAAACCAAGTCCATTATATAACGCCTTTGCAACGCGCTAGAGAAAGCATCTTTTGCCCGTTCGAGCCGGTTTTGTCGAAGATGGATATTGCCCAAAATATAGTTAGCCCAAGTCTCAATGAATGGATTGTTCGCCCCCGCGCTAATCCGTTTCAGTCGATTGACCAAGTGCAATCCCTCTTTCAGCTTCCCGGCAAACATGGTTTGGAACAGGAGGGCTCCAACCAATTTGAGCTGATAGTTAGGGGGTAGGTTTTCGCATAACAGTCTTTTTTCTATTTCGTCCACCACCTTGTTTCCTTTGCCCAGCATCTGCATGGCGGTAGCGTAGTAGACTTGGGTTTCACCTAAAATACCGGTGTGTTTGGGGGGCGATAACAAGTTCAAGGTTTTCTTGAAGCTTTGGGCACTCGGCTCAAGCAATCCGCCCCAAAACTGGACAATTCCTTGAAAAAAGAGGGCGTACGCCTGTAGCTCCCCATCGAGGTCCGAACTCCTTTGGAGCAAGCTTTCCAGCAATTCGGGCAAGAGGTGGAAGGCCTCGCGATCCTTTAAAACCCACATCCGAACAATTTGTAGCATCGGGGATTTTTGAATAAACCGCTCGGGGATTTGGGACAGCCAATTTTCCAGCAAATGATCTTGGTCTTGTTCCAGGACTCGGAAAAACTGATCGGCCAGCAGGCGAGCCGCCCAGTCATGCTCCCCGGCCTTTTTCGCATGGGAAAGCGCCTCTTCGACCATGCCGTTTTTCCCATACCATCGGGCTGCCCGTTCATGGAGCTGCCTTTGCATTTTTGGAGGGACTGTTTTTTCCAGCTCTTTGCGAAGCAGTGTATGGAAAAGGTGGTGGAAGCGATACCACTCATTTCCCCGATCCAAAACAATGATAAACAGGTTTTCTGCCAGTAGATAATCGATGATTTCCCGGCCTTTTAGCCCCTTGGGACAGTCGGTCAGTGCATCGGCTAGATCGGGATGAAAATGGGAGAGGATGGAAATCTTTCGCAATGTATCGAGATGTTCCTCGTTGCAGTGCCCCAGAATCTCCTCCAGAAAATAGGTGTCGAAAACTTGGTCGGTGCGCCCCGCCTCCACAAGCATGCGGAATCCTTCGAAATCCGATGAAAGCTGCAATTTGAACAGTCGCAATCCGGCCATCCACCCCTCCGAGCGCTCCTGCACGAGCGAGCGGATGGATGAGTCGATCTGCTTGGTTTGATTGCTGGATAAAAAAGCGTCCATCTCTTCTGGAGCCATCCGGAGTTGCTGGGGGCCGATTTCGTTTACCCCGCCCTTCATCCGAAGCTTGGAAAGGGACAGGGGGGGAGTCTTGCGGGAGATGATGTAGAGATGGAGTTTTTTCAGCGGGGGATCTAGCAATGTTTGGAGGAGCTTGAAGGTGGAGGGGTTCTTCACTAGATGGAGGTCGTCGAGCACTAGAAAAAACGGGTTGGGAAGCTTCCCAAGCTCGTTTTTTAGCTCAACCGCCAGATAGTTGACGGGCGGCAGGGGCGAAATTTGCAATAGGGGAAGCATGGTCTTTCCAAGCATTGGAAACTCCTGCCGAACCGCTTCAACGAGGAGGGAGAGGAAGGCGCGGAGGTCGTTGTGTTCCTCTTGGACCGAAATCCAGACCGACTGATGTGGTACTTGGCGTAGCCAGCCACTGATTAGCGTGCTCTTGCCGAACCCTGCCCCTGCGCAGACCAACGTCAGGGGTTTTTTGGCATTTGCGCCCAAGCTGGAAAAAAGAGCTACCCGCGGAACATAGTCGCTCGGCAGATCCGGCATCTGGAGCCGCGCTTCATCAATATAGTTTCTTTTCCCCATTTCATTAAAAATTGGTTTAATAGGCTATAAATAAAATGCCCTAGATTGGAAGTCTAGTGCCCCATACCAAAATAAACCTTTCTTCTTATCTACTAAACAAAGGAAAGAAGCATCTAAAAGGTAACACCTCATCGCGCAAGGGCAAGCATTTGAACAGGAATGAACGGATTTTGATTGCGGGCTTTTTAAGATTTAGCATTAAGAAGTCCTAGATCGCACTCCAACTGGGCAAGGGTTGAGTATCTAAACTCCAACCTGACAAAAAAGATGATATGCGGACGCCGTCGATATATTGCTCAGGGAAGGGCTCTTAAAGGGAAATTTTCCAACGCGGAGTATGACCAAATTTTGAATATTACACCGGCGAAATCTCATATAGCGATGCAGGGCTTGTATGCGCAGAGCGGATAGCAAACGAGGCAATTATGCTCTACTCTTCCAGCAATTCAAAAAGGAGAATGAAAACATGAAATTATCAAGATTCATCACAGGAGCACTGTTAGCAGGACTATCGGCTACACACGGCGCAAAGGAGCCTATACCACGGAAAGGGGTCTTTCGGGATGTCGTGGAGATTTCCAATGCAAAGAGGGAGACATCCGATCTGGCCAAAGCGGCACAAAACCCCATTGCCAATATGATTAGCCTGCCCCTACAAGACAATATCAATACTGGGATCGGTCCGAATGACGAAACCCAGAATGTTTTAAATATTCAGCCCGTCTATCCATTTGCAATCTCAGAAAACTGGAATGTCATCACCCGAACCATTCTGCCTGTAATCTCGCAACCTGACGTATTGACCGGAGGGAACGGGCGCGTGGATGGAGTGGGCGACCTTAACTTTACGGCCTTCTTTTCGCCAGCGGCCGCCAGCAAGGTAACTTGGGGCGTGGGGCCGGCCGTGGTTCTTCCAACGGCATCGAACCGGGTGCTGGGTTCGGAAAAATGGAGTGCGGGTCCCGCTTTGGTGGTGTTGACGATGCCCGGCCACTGGGTGATTGGATCGTTGTTTAGCGATGTTATTTCTCTTGGTGGAAGCGGGGATGATGTGCATCTGTTTACGTGGCAATATTTCATCAACTACAACCTGCCCAAGGGTTGGTATCTCTCGACCTCTCCGATCATGACGGCCAACTGGGAAGCCAGCAGCTCGGATACGTGGACGGTTCCCCTAGGTGCCGGCGCGGGCAAGATCTTTAAAATTGGAAAGCAACCGATGAATCTTCAGGCACATGCCTATAAAAACGTGGTCTCCCCAACCTTCGGCGCCGATTGGCAGTTCCGGCTTCAGCTCCAGTTCCTCTTCCCAAAATAGGCTTTAATCGCCCCCAAGAGAAAGCGCACCCAGTTGATGCTGGGGGCGCTTTTTTGTTGTTCGGCAAAGCCGACAAATTGTGGCTGGTTGTTATCGGTTCTCTTGTTTTCGTTCCTTCGCGTTATGCCGAGCTGGGGCTCGGTGTTCTCGGGGGTAGCTTGTAGGGCTGGAATGGTCGTAGACCTTCCCTCCGTGATGTGGTGCATTTGCGAAGCAGCACACTAGTCTAGTGAGTCGAGTACGGTGGCGCTCATGGATGCGGGCAACATACCAATGATGACTCTTTTGA
>JAOZSC010000272.1 GCA_029939875.1 Desulfobacterales bacterium | reverse complement strand
CTTCTGCGTCGCCGCCGGCCCATGCCGCGCAGTTCGTAGGTCCCGCCCTCGATCTTCAATGCCTTGGCGGTCACCAGGGCTTCTGCCACGCTGGTGCGCGCATTACCCAGAATCCTGCCATAGGTATGACGGGAGACCTCCATCATGTTGGCAGCCGTTTCCTGATCCAGGTGTTCAAAATCACTTAGCCGGATGGCCTCCAGTTCTTCAATCGACAGAAAAACTTCCCCGTTGGCACTTCGTCCTTGTGGGACAAAGGCCCCGATTACCGGGTAGGCTGAGACACATCTGGGTATTTTGGGTCGCGGCATGGCGCACATTTTCCTATTATGCTCGTTTGAGCATAATATATAGGCTTGTTTTTAATATGTCAAGGGGTAAAGTGCTCAAAAGAGCAAAATTGTTCAGTTGGAATTGGCAGGCGCTGCATCTAGAGCGTTTGTCACGTTTGTAATAATTTCTGGCTGTTACACATTATACTTTCGCCTGTTAGAAAATACGGCAAACGGAACATATTTATGACACCCGCTATAGCTGGTAAAAAAAACCGCGCTGCTGTTTTACCACGCGAATTTTTCCGTCGGCTTCCAGCACATCCAGATATTTATTGATTTCATTAACATGCAGGCCCAGGATATTTTTCAAATCGGCGAGTGTGCACGGACGTCGAACAATGGTTTCCAGGATGGCGGATTCGATATCTTTGCGAAAGGAAAGCACTTTTTTGCGCTCGGGTGCTTTGGCGATAATTTCCGCATTTGGCAGGTTCCACAATGCGAGGATGTTTTTCAGCTCTTCGGGGGTGGCCGCGCGGATGGATGCCACCGTTCCAGGTCTGTCCAGAGTGTTAAGCTGGATCCGATCCGGGGCGATTTTTTCAATGGCTGTTTTTAACGCTTGCAGCTCCATGGGGATATCATTCAGGCCGGGGATAATGAACACCTCCAGCCAGATCTGGCCGCGGTATTGCCGGCGGAACCGGCAAAGGCCGTCAATAACGCTTTCTATCCCCAAACGGGGATGGGGCAGATTCACCTTCTTGAATGCAGTGGATGTGGCCGCATCCAGCGACGGCATCACCACATCGGCCGTTTTGATGTCATTACGCACCTGCTGGTCGAACAGCAAGGTGCCGTTGGTCAGAACCGCCACCGGGATTTTTTCAGAGCGCGATTTAATGAAATGCAGAACATCGCCGATCCTTGAATTCAATGTGGGCTCTCCTGATCCGGAGAAAGTAATGTAATCCGGTTTGGGATTGTTGGCCCGGTAATGGATAAATTCAGCTTTGACGGCTTCAAAAAGAACGTATTCTCTGCGCGTTAAAGAAAGGTCGGTTGTTTTGCCGCATTCGCAGTAAATACAGTTGAGCGTGCAGGTTTTCATCGGCACCAGATCGATGCCCAGGGAGATTCCCAGTCGTCTGGAAGGCACTGGGCCGAATAGATAACGGTACATAACTGCTCCTGTCATATAGTGGTTTTTTTCTCAGGCTTGGATCTTTGTCCCACCACCCGGTAGGATCCGCGGGGTTTTACCTGTCAGGTAGGGCAGCTCCCCCCGGAGGTGCTGGATTTTTCGGCACCTTCCGCCAGCCAGCTCAGGAATTTGGTTGCCCAGCCCTGTTTTTTGGGGTGCGTCGTTTTCATATACTAAAAATAGCGTCTTGTCATGTCTGGGTCAATCATAAATGTGAAATTTGGATATTGCAGGAGTCAGATAAAATGAAATCGGCCCCGCAGGCCGATCCCGCAGAGCCGATTTCATTTGGAGGAGACAATTGGCATAACAAAGAAATGCCAATCAGAACGCTTTATTTTAAGCAAAACTTGTGCCAAAATTTGCATCCAGGTGGTCAGGTCATGATCCCGGTGGATTTTGTGGGGTCCAGGGCGGCGGCCGTTTTAGACCGCAGTTTGGGTTTGACCACCTCTTTGACAAATCGCAGCGCTTCGGCGGCATCCGCGTCCATCAAGATGGCCTCCACCCGCATGACGTCCTGTTCGGAAAATTCGACAACCGTTTTGCCCATACTGAAGCCTAACCTGTGGTAATGTTAAGTACTCAATATCCTGAATATAAGGTGCTCAGCGTGGTGGCGGGGGATTGTTTCGGATTTGAGAAGAGGAAATCGGCCCATGCGGCCCATTCCGCGGGGCCGATTTCCTGCTTCAGGGGTATTAGGTGCAAATGGAGGTAAATGCCAAGTAACAACCCCTCTGCCGTGAATAGTTAAGCAAATCTCATGCCATTTTTTGTTCGCTGGGATTTCGATTCACGGTAATTTTATAACGCTTCATCCGATTCCAGACCGTGACCCGGGAAATCCCCAGCATTTCTGCGGCCCGGGACTGATTGCCGCCGCATTTTTCAAGAGCGTCGACAAGTTCGGTTTTTTGGGTGGCTTCACGGCTCAACCTGTTGATTTTTAAAGGAGCTTTGGGTGTTTTACCATGGAAAATAGTTGGCGGCAGGTGGTAGGGCTGAATCATGGCCTGCTGACAGGAGACAAACGCATACTCAAAGGCACTTTTCAACTCCCGGACATTTCCGGGCCAGGGATAGGTCATCAGCTGGTCCATGGCCTCGTTGGAAATTCCCTCGATTTTCTTGGCACTTTTAAGCTGGATGCGGTGGAAAAAGGATTCCGCCAGCAGGGGAATGTCTCCAACCCGCTGCCGAAGCGGCGGGACATAGATGGGAATTACGTTGATGCGGTAAAATAAGTCCTCCCGGAAGGTTGCCTCCTCGACCAGTTTTTTTAAATTCCGGTTGGTCGCCGAAATAATGCGCACGTTAATATGGATCGGTCGGTTGTCTCCCACCCGTTCGACGACTTTTTCTTCCAGCACGCGCAGCAGCTTGACCTGGGTGGTAAGGGGTAAGTCCCCGATTTCATCTAGAAAAATATCCCCACCGTGGGCGGATTCAAAGCGGCCTTCCCGGCTGCGGAAAGCCCCGGTAAAAGCCCCCTTGACATGGCCGAACAGTTCGCTCTCCAACAAAGATTCCGTCAGAGCCGCGCAGTTGACCTTTACATAGGGTTTTTGTCTGCGGGTGCCGTTTTCATGGATGGCCTTGGCGACCAGCTCTTTGCCGGTACCGCTTTCGCCGAAAATAATCACGGGTGCGTCGGAACGGGCTGCATTGGTAATCAAATCAAATACCTGCTGCATGGGAGCTGAGGCGCCCAGTATGCCGTGAAAGGTGTCCTCGGAACGCAACTCCCGACGAAAAGCTTCAATCTGGGTGTCTTTTTCTATCAATTTGGTGATGTCCGTCATGGTTTCCACCGCACCCATCACCTGCTGCTGGGAGTCATGCAGCAGGGATGCATTTTTCAAAACATGGATATAGCTTCCATCCTTGCGCATGAGGACACATTTTTGCTGCTTCATCTCCCCCTTGCGGAACAAATGGCACCAGTGATGTCCCTCCCTGTTGCGCGCGGCCTCACAGGTATTGCAGTTGAAAACCGTGCAGGATTTTCCGATCAGTTCCTCCTGGCTGTAGCCGGTAATGGCAGTCAGGGCCTTGTTGATGGAAATGATGGTCCCCCCCGTACCCACGATCATCACTCCGTCCTGAATGGTGTCGACCACGGTCTTCCAGTACTCGTTCAGTTCCTGTTCAAACATTCAGCTTCTCCCTGTTAAAAATTAACATGTGTTAAGAACAAGACCTTAACACTTTAGCACTTTGGTGGCAAGAAAAAAATTAATGCTTTGCTGTCAAATCACTCTCGGTTCGAGACTGAAAGCCTCGGGTTGATGATATGAGAGTTATCGGCTGATAATATAATGAGTTGCAGGTATTCGCGGATCATTTGGCTTTTTTCCCAAACGTATTATGGCACATTCATTGCACAATGAGGCAGCAAAACTGTCAAAATAAGGTGTTCAATTGAGTAAAAGAATTAAACACAAACTGGATCTTCGAGGATTGCTTATACCACTTACATTGCTGAAAGTAACACAGACTTTCCGGGAGATTGAGCCCGGTGAAACCCTGGAAATACTGTGGAGTGGTCCTGAAGCACCGGATGGTCTGTTTAAAGTTTTGCCGGCAGCCTCGTATGAGCTGCTGTCAATGGATGAAATGGGAAAGGTCAGCCATTACTACCGATTGCGCCTGGAAAAAAAGGCGGCAGTCAAAACTGTATAATCATCGCACTGCCCGATGGCAGTGCCAACGCAAGTTTACATCATTATTACACATTACACAAGGAGGCTAAAATGACTGAAATAGATTTGAGTACGGTTGAAGTTGCAGTAACGGTGGATGCCAGAGGTTCCGCCTGCCCGGGGCCGCTTTTGGAAGCCAAAAAAGGTATTGGCAAAGTAAAAGTGGGTGAGGTTCTTGAAGTCTACTCCAATGATTCCGGTACCCGTACGGATATTCCGGCCTGGTCCAAAAAAATCGGACATGACTATCTCGGTATACTGGAAGCCGACGGTTATGACAAACACTTTGTTCGTAGAAACAAATAGACGGGGTTACCATGACAACCCAGGCAAACAATGCAAGCGAAGGTAAGAT
>JAOZSC010000271.1:3646-4541 GCA_029939875.1 Desulfobacterales bacterium | reverse complement strand
CGGACCTGATTTATGCCGAACGGTTTGGCGTCTTTGAAGCCGCCAAAGAAAAAGGGATCCTGGCCTTCGGCAATATGTCCGACCAGAATGCGCTCGCGCCCACAGTGGTCATTACCGGACCGGTTTGGGATATGTATCCCACCATCAAGTTCGCCATTGAAATGGTAAAGAAAAAAGCCTGGGTGTCCATGGATCTCAGGGAATGGTCCATGATGGCCAAAGGCGGCTCCCGGCTGGCTCCTTATCATGCTTTTGAAAAAACCCTGCCGGCGGGGGTTATAAAAGAGGTCAGGGATCTCGAGCAGAAAATTTTAAACGGAACCTACCATGTCCCGGTGGACGAGCAGAAGCCGCTTTCGGACTAACAAAAAATTGAGCTACGCTCAATTTTTATATAGTCCAAAAACTGTATAAAGTTCTGTCACCCTTTTCCCGCTGTATTTCCTGTGCGGGAGCGGGAAAGGGTGCTCACCTTTATAACCAGTTATAAATCTGTTTTTTTAACAACAGACGACTGACGACGGACCACTTACAGATGAAGGTATTCAATGGTCATTTCCCAGCAGCCAATGGTCAGAATGTCCTCGATTACGAAATATTTTCTGGATGTTACGGCCAACCACAAGGTTAATTTCGACCTTTATCCCGGGGAAATTTGCGCGCTGCTGGGTGAAAATGGTGCCGGCAAAACGACGCTGATGAACATTCTGTTCGGGTATTACGCCTGCGATGAGGGTGAAATTTTTATCAAGGGGGGAAAAGCAGACCTTTCATCGCCCAAAGATGCCATTGCCCGCGGTGTCGGTATGATTCATCAGCACTTTGCCCTGGTTGCCTCTCAAACGGTGCTTGAAAACATCGTCATCGGCACCCAATCCGGTAACAGCGTCTTTCT
>JAOZSC010000271.1:2453-3636 GCA_029939875.1 Desulfobacterales bacterium | reverse complement strand
CGCCGGAAGCTGCTGGCACTTGAAAAAAAGTTCGGGCTTCAGATCGATCCGCAGGCCCGGGTGTGGACGCTGTCCGTGGGTGAACAGCAGAAAGTAGCAATTCTCAAAGCCCTGTACCGGGACGTGGATATCCTCATCATGGATGAACCGACGGCCGTTCTGGCCCCGGCTGAAACCGAAGACCTTTTTAAAACCCTGAAGTCCTTCGTGGCGGAACAACGATCGGTTGTATTTATATCCCACAAGCTAAACGAGGTCATGGATATTTCAGACCGCATCGTTGTCTTGAGAGGCGGTCAGGTCGTGGCGCAACGTCATACTGCTGAAACCAGCACCAGAGAACTGGCGAATCTTATGGTGGGCCGGGAATTGCTTGAGGATATCGATAAAAAGCAACTCGAACCCGGCCGGCCGGTGCTGGAAATCCAGAATCTGGATGCCTTAAACGACAAGAAACTGCCGGCCCTAAAAAACCTTAACCTGGTTGTCAGACAAAATGAGATTTTGGGCATGGCCGGGATTTCCGGAAACGGACAGCGAGAGCTTGCGGAAATACTCTTCGGCCTGCGGCACCCAACCCGGGGAGTCGTAAAAATAGGCACCAGCCGCCTCAAATTTGCAAGCCCATCATCGGCCATCAAATTGAAGATGGCCAGGATACCCGAGGACCGCATGGACACGGGTCTGCTGATGGATCTTTCCGTTGAGGAGAACATGATCCTGGAAAAACATGCGTCTGCCGAGTTTCAAACCTTTGGTTTGATGAAATCGAAAAAAATTCACCGGTACAGCGATGAACTGATAAGTGCTTACCGTATTGCGACCGCCGGCCGGGATGCGGTCACCAAGAGTTTGTCGGGCGGAAACCTGCAAAAAGTCATGCTGGCCAGAGAACTGGCGGGTAAACCGGCAGTTGTCATCGCGGCCCAGCCCACCCGAGGCCTTGATGTGGGCGCCATGGAATATATTCACCAGCGAATTTTGCAGGAGAGGGAAAGAGGCGCCGGTATTTTGCTGATATCCGAGGATCTGGACGAGGTATTTGCGTTGAGCGATCGGATTGTTGTGATCTATGAGGGAAAAATCATGGGAGAAACCGTCGGGGAGAATGCTTCCCGGGAGCAGATTGGCCTGTGGATGAGCGGAGTCAGTCAATGATCAGGTTCAGGATCATCAAACGCAA
>JAOZSC010000271.1:0-2443 GCA_029939875.1 Desulfobacterales bacterium | reverse complement strand
GCCGGGATGGGCCAAAATCGTCATCCCGATCGCAGCGATTCTGGTGACCCTGATTCTTTCCGCCATTCCGATCCTGGTAGCCGGCGGGCACCTGTGGAAATCTTACTACTACCTGTTTTACGGCGCATTGGGAACCCGATTCAACCTGCTGGAAACATTTGTAAAAGCCAGCCCGCTCTTATTGACAGGTCTGGCCGTGGCCTTTGCTTTCCGGGCCAAATTCTGGAATATCGGCGCCGAGGGACAGTTGCTGGCCGGCGCACTGGCGGCCACCGTGCTGGGGATTCACATGGGCAGCGTGCCCCAACCCCTTGTCCTGCCGATTGTTATTATTTCAGGATTTCTCGCCGGGGGCATCTGGGCCGCGATTCCTGCTATCTTAAAAACAAAATTCAAAGTGGATGATGTGGTTTCCACCCTCCTGTTGAACTATGTCATGTGGCATATCATGGGTGCCCTGCTTTTCGGGCCGCTGCAGCAGCCCGGCTCAAGCTGGCCCAGATCAGCGGCCATCATCAAAGCCGCCTGCTATCCCATCCTTTTGCCGCGTTCGCGTTTTCACATGGGAATTCTTATCGCCTTTTTCGCCGTCTTTGTCATCTGGTTTATTAACCAGAAGACAACCTTCGGCTACCGATCCAAGGCCGTGGGGGTAAACATCAAAGCCGCACATTTCGGCGGCATCAACACCACCTCCGTGATTGTGTGGACCGCGCTGATTTCCGGCGGGCTGGCAGGGCTTGCCGGGGTGGGAGAGCTGTGCGCCATTCAATACCGTCTGATTATGGACATTTCCCCCGGTTACGGGTATTCGGGGATCGTGATTGCCATGCTGGGAAATCTTCATCCGGTGGGAGTGCTCTTTTCTTCACTTTTTTTCAGCGTCATTATTGTCGGCGCCCAGACCATGAGCCGGATGACCGGTGTGCCGTCCTATATCGCCGAAGTTATCCAGGGAATGTCGCTGATGGTGATGCTCATTTTCCTGCTTTTTACGGAATATAAAATAAAGGTGACGAAAAAATAATGAATGAGCTTCTCGATATTGCGTTTATATCCGGCCTCATCGGAGCGACGATGAGAATGGCGACACCGATTATATTCGCCACCCTGGGTGAGATCCTTTCCGAGAGAGCCGGCGTGCTGAATCTGGGTATTGAAGGTATTATGCTGATGGGTGCCATGACCGGATTCCTTGTCACCTTTACCTCGGGCTCCATCTGGCTGGGTGTGCTGGCCGGCGCCGGGGTGGGAATGCTTCTAGGGCTGCTGATGGCGTTTCTGGCGGTTTATCTGGGATTGAGCCAGCATGTGTCCGGATTGGGGATTACACTGTTTGCCACCGGTCTGGCCATGTTCATTTACCGGCTGCATTTCGGTTCCCCCACCGTACCGCCGATCATCCAGCCGTTCAAGCAGATCACCATCCCGCTGCTTTCCAAGATTCCGGTGATTGGCCCGGGCCTGTTCACGCAATACTCACTGACCTACATTGCCTGGCTTCTTATCCCGGCCCTATCGATTCTGCTTTATAAGACCAAAATCGGATTGAAGATCCGGACGGTGGGCGAAAACCCCGTGGTTGCCGACACCGTCGGTGTTAATGTGTTGTTGACCCGCACCCTTTGCCTGGTGGCGGGCGGCGCCCTTATGGGTATCGGCGGTGCCTTTCTGACCCTGGCCCATCAGAACATGTTCCTGATAGATGTGATCGGCGGTCGGGGATGGGTGGCCATCGCCATGGTGATTTTCGGCAACTGGGACCCTCTCAAGGGGACTTTCGGGGCGCTTATCTTTGGTTTTCTGGACGCTCTTCAGCTGAGACTTCAAGGCCTGGGTATCGCCGTTTCTTTTCATTTATTCCTGATGATTCCCTATCTGCTGACCATCGTTGCCCTGATCAGTGTTTCCAGAAAGGCCTCCATACCGGCCAGTTTACTGAAGCCCTATCGCAGGGAAGAAAAAGGAGGATAGGGCAATTGCGAAGGACGAATGTCGAATATCGAATGAAGGAAGATCGCTCTCATTCTTCATTTGGAGGTAATCATGATTGATCTGGTGATTAGAAACGCCAACATTGCCGACGGACGCACGGGTGTCGACATTGCAGTGGAAAATGGCCACATTGTCGAAGTCGCACCCCGGCTTGACATTCAGGCCAGCCGGCAAATCGATGCCACGGACCGGCTGGTGACGCCGCCTTTTGTCGACAGCCACTTTCATCTGGACTCCACCTTAAGCTATGGTCAGCCCCGGGTCAATGAAAGCGGCACCCTGTTGGAGGGCATCGAGCTGTGGGGGGAGTTAAAACCCCACCTGACAGTTGAAAACATTAAGGCCCGCGCGTGGGCACTTTGCCGTTGGGCCATTGCCCGCGGCAACCTGGCTATCCGCAGTCATGTGGATATCAGCGACGGTAAACTCCTGGCTGTTCAGGCGCTTT
>JAOZSC010000270.1 GCA_029939875.1 Desulfobacterales bacterium | reverse complement strand
CCCGGTTTGGGGCTGATATAGGTAGGATCCATGGGAGAAGTCCAGTACTTGATTTTTTTGCCGGTTTTGGGATCGACCATACCGGCCTTAAGCTCATTTTTTGCCGCCCGGGCTTCACGGACCAGCAGGCTGTGCCACCCGGACGGCCCGGAATGATCCGCTGGACCGTAAGAGAGATACTGAAAAACAGTATTCAGACTGAAAAGCGAAACTATGACCGCCGGTATTAACAAAGCAATTCTTCGTTTCATCATACTTTACCTCTCTATAGGGGTCCGCCCAGGATCTCTTCCAGTTCCGCCCGTTTCTGGTAAATCCGGAATATATAATTTGAAGTCTGAAGTTCGAAACGCAGCAGGCGCACCTGGGCCCCGATCATGGTGTTAAAATTTACCGAACCCACCTCGTAGGCCGTCAACGATGAGCTGGCCCATTGTTCAGCCTGCAGCAGCAGGGCATCGTTGAAAAGTTTGTAATTTTTCTGGGTGTCGTGAATTTCGGTTACCAGGGCATCCACTTGGTGCGGTAAGCTTTCCAGCAGATTGCGATAAAAACTGAAGGCGGCCTGGCGGCTTTTTTTGACAGCCGCCAACTTCGAGTCCTGCCGGCTGTTCTGCCAGAGGGGAATGTTCATGGTCACCGATCCGGTCACCAGGTCCGGAAAATTCTTGCCGGCACGGTCTTCCTCTCTCAGGCCATAGGCCAGCCGCACATCCATGTCCGGCCAGTAATCTTTGTGGGCCAGCTCGATCTCCTTGTCGGCGATACTGATATCGGCCTGTCTGATTTTCAAGCGCGGATTGCTTTTTAACGCTTGGTCCTGCAATGTTTTGACTTCAAGCTGAAGCTCCGGATAGCTCAAATCCAACGGCGGCTGCACCGGCGTATAGCCTGCACGGTTGAGCAGGCCGTTGATCCGGTCCTCAAGGGTGCGGCGACGTTTGTCCAGGTCGATTTTTTCATCCAGCAGCTTGCTCAGCTCCACCTGGGCCTGGAGCACATCCTGCTGCAGCCCCTTGCCCGTGGCATAACGGGTTTCGGCAACCCCCAGCAGTTGATTGATAATGTCGGTCAGCCTGGCGTTGATCTGCAGGCTGGTGGCCACAAAACCCAGCTGGTAGTATGCATCGGCGATATTGCGGGCCAGCTCCAGGCGCCCGGCTTCCAGCACGGCCTGCTGGCGGATGACCGTTAAAGCCTCGCGCTGGGTTTTGAGATCCAGTTTGCCGAACCAGGGAAACTTCTGGGCGATAAAAATCTGTTTCTGGGTCATGGGCGTGCGGTCAAACCGGAAGGAATCCACCGGCAGATTCACGATGGCAAACCCGAGGCGCGGATCGTCCAGAGCACCGGCAAAAGAAATCCCTGCTTTCAAACTTTCCACCCGCTCTTCCAGGCTTTTGATCTCCTGGTTGCCGTCAATACCCTCCTGGATCAGCTCTGACAGGGCCGGCGGCGCCCAGATGGGAGACGCCGTGTCGGCGGCGAACGGCCCGCTGAGCAACAACCCCATGCCCAGCAGCAGGCAGCCTGATATTACCGCTACAATTGCAAAATGCCTCATCGTTTCTCTCCCTGTTTTTCTTCTACTTGAGCGCTTCAATTTTAAGCAAGCCCACTTTACTTCTTTTCGGGAAGTTTGCCGTTTATCTGGTGCGGCCGGGAATAGGTCCGGTTGTTCTTATCCCGGGTTTCCAGATAAATCTTTAATTCAAAGCGGCCGCCTTTCTGGTTGATCGCTTTGACCACCGGGGCCGGAATGAACACATAGCCCATGTGAACCGGCAGGATGATAGAAAAGTATCCTGTGTTTTTCTGACCTTTAAATATATCCATGGCGGCCCTGGCCCGCAGTTTGTGGCCCAGGCTTAACGGACCCAGTTCAAACGGTACCTTCCAGGTCCAGGTCAGGTTGCCATGGCTGTCCGGGATGAACTGAAATGAATCGGCATCAATAAAGGGCAGCGCCACCTGTTTGTTGAAAGCGAATGTGCGCTCGACCAATTTACCGCCGGCAGTGGTAATCTTCAGCCAGTAGACGCCGGGTTCCAGGGTGTCCAGGATCCGGGCGCTGAACCAGCTGTCAAACTGCCAGTTCCCGGCGAAATGCCAGCGGCTGTTTTTGGCATCATAGGAGCCAAAGATCTCATCGGTGGAATCAAATTTCACCGTCGACAGTTTCAGTTCCTTTCCGGCTGGATTCAACAGGTGCACCTCTTTTATGCTCCGATCATCGGGAAGATAGTCCCCCCCATCATCGATCAGGCCAAAGCCGAGCCGGTTAAAGGCTTGTCCTCCGGCATACTCCCGATGCTGCACCTGCATCCAGGCAATTTCCACAGCAGCGGCACTGCCGGCCATCCAAAAAAATACACAAACTGCGAGTAGTAAATATTTTTTCATTTTTTTATTTTCTCCTTCCTTGGAAGTGTTGGGAGCGGATTGGAAGTCGTTGAGATACTTCCGGTGGAATTGGTCCGGACACTGCGGACACAACGAAACCCGACCTCTGCAAAGGCTTCCCAGGACTGCCGGATGACGGGCACCGGAATTGAATTCTTCCGAAAGTCTTTGCCGGCACCGCCCAGCATCACGTATTCCGCGTCACGCAGCTTATCCCGGGATTCAGCCTTTGCCAATTGCAGGCCCCATTCGTTGAGAGCTCCATTGAGCCCTCGAATTCCGTAAGCATTCGGCTGTAGATTTACCACAGGGACCAAAGGATGTAAAGAAGTTGGTAATTTCACATCACCGCTCTTCTCCGGACCTGCCATCATTCGGTCCATCATGCGGCGCATTCCTTCCAGGTCTATCTGCCGGCCACCGCCGGAAGTGTTGGCGGATAACTGCCGCTGCGCCCGGCCGTCATTGTCCAGGGCAAAAAGCCACTGCACGTAAGTCGGCAGTTGTCGATTATAAAATTCGGCATAGGCGGCGGCTCCCGCCGGTGTTACCCTCAACACCGGATAGGAGGCATAGGCGGCGTTGCTGATTTTAAACTTACCGCCGCGCAAAACCATTGGCTCATAGCCAGCATATACTTCTCCCAGAAACAGCCAGACCTCCTCTTCATCGCGCACCACGCCTCTTGCGGTGGTAATGCGTGAAAAATTGCGGTTTAAAAATTCCACATACTGGTGATTGGTTACCGGGGTTTCGTCCATGTAAAATGGGGTGACCTTCACCACCCTGGCCACTGCCCCAGCCCGGTTGCCCGGCAGGACGACCTTGCCGCCGGGCACAAAGCGCAAGCTGGCGCCGTCTTCGGCCAGGATGGCATGCCCGGCAAGGGGCAACGGCTTGAGCGGAATAGCCGCGGGTTCTCGTTTTTCACCCAGTAGTGGGACGTTGGCTGATATCAACGGCTTTTTCAAATCAGCCGGCCATGGGTTGCGGTTGCCCCGCATATGCCAGAGGGTCATCAGCGCCATGGAAACCAGCACCACGGCCACGGCCGCCCAGACCAACTGCAGCCGTGGAAACCGCAAGATATGCTCCGACGCGGCCTGGCCAACGGTAGACATGTTCTGGTTTGAAACAGCGACGGCATCCTCAAGAGCCTGGTAAAACCTGTCCACCGAATCGAAGCGTTCTTCTTTTTTTTCCGCTGTGGCATCTCGGATGATATGGTCCAATTTCCTGAAAAAAGGTGACCCGGGATTTTTCAGACTGACGCTTTTAAAGGTGGGAATCTTTTTGTTCATTTTGCCGTCAAGGGCTTCAAATAAAATCTTTCCCAAAGAGTAGATATCTGCACGTTGATCCGCCCGCTTGAAATCGAAAAAGTGCTCCGGCGACATATAATGGGCCGTGCCCTTGATCTCCATGGACCCGGTGACCTGCTTCAATCGATTTGAACGCGCCAGGCCGAAATCTGCGATCTTGGGCGTGCGACCGTCGAGCATGATATTTTCAGGCTTCAGGTCCCGGTGGACGATGTCCAGGTCATGGATGGCCTGGACGCCTTTGAGCACCGGCAGAAAATAGTCCTGCAGCCAGGAGATAACCAGCTCCTGTTCCGGGTAAAAACCTTCCTCGGACATAGTGTGTCGCAGGGTGTTGCCGGCCACATACTCCATGCAGATAAATTCCACCGGACAGGCCGTGGCATCTTTTTGAATCACCGCGGAACCGTAATCAAAAATCTGCAGCACATTGGGATGGCGCACCCGGGCCATAGCCTGCACCTCGCGTTTAAAGCGCTGCATGGCGGTTTCCATTTCTTCTTCATCTTCCAGCAGGGCCTGAAGCCATTGGCTGGATATAACCTTGAGGGCAACATCGCGTTTCAAGTTCAACTGGTGGGCCCGGTAGACTTCTCCCATGCCACCTTTGCCAATTAACTCCAGAATCACCCACTGACCGTTGATGACTTTGCCGGGTTCAAAAATATTTTGTGAACATTCATCCATGTGTTCCACCGGTTCATAAAAAAGCAGCTCCAATAATATTCGAACTGCCGCGCTTAATCATACAAATTAAGGGGCGGGGATAAACCCCGCCTCTACCCATTGGGTGAGGTTTTGTTTGTAGCGGCGGGGTTTATCCCC
>JAOZSC010000269.1:625-4559 GCA_029939875.1 Desulfobacterales bacterium | reverse complement strand
AAACCGGGTGTTGCACCCGGCGGTGGACAAAGTTTACTTAACGTTGTAACTTTGAGGTTTACGCAGGACCGGCCGGCCGGTCCAATTTGCGGAAGTTTGCCCACAGGTCAAAAAAGCCCAGCCCGATAACGGCCAGCAATACCAGTTGCTGGAGGGCAATCAGTGTGTATAGAAAAATACGAATGATCCGGGGAAACCGTTTTTTTTCAAAATAAAACGACACAATGGCGATTCCCTGGAAAAAATACAGGGTCATTAAAATTAACAGACCGTTTAGAGCAATCAGTCGGATCGTCGTTACCGGTAAAAACAGTGCGACGGCACAGCCAATAACGCCCCACACTAACGGTTCCGGGGTTTTCCACCGGTTTAACGGGCCAAAATCCGGATAGAACAGGTATTTTTTTCCCAGCAGCGGTTTTGCGAGCAGCACATTAATCCAGATCACCAGCAGGGTAGACATGGTCATCAGGGCGGGGATGATGCTCACCAGAACCGCCTGGATTTTATCCAGAGACTGGGTGATTAACTGGATATTTTCCTGGGGCATACCCATCTGCCGATACAGGACCATGGTGAGTTCCAGGTTTTTCGCCACATACTGGGTCACAATGGAAAAAATCCCCTGACCGGCCACCAGGCTGAAAAGAAAAAGGGCCATCAGCCCCGACCCCAGAGCACAGCCGGCGGTAAATGCCACCGTTTTTTCCAACGAAATATTAAACCTGATCAATTCGCCCAGAATAAATCCGATCAACAAAAGCTCGGCAAAAAACAACAGATCAAGGGATACATTACCGATGACAACCGCCATGAGCAGGCCGGCAACTGCAGGAACAATTGCTCCGAAATGCCTGCCCAGTTTTAAGCGGTAGAAAAGAATCGGCAGGGGAATAAACAGTGCGCCTATAAAACCCAGGATCGGTATGAAAACCGATATAAAAAAAATAAGGCCCGTGATCAAGACACCGTTGACAATATCCTTTGCCATTTCCCTCTGCCGCGCCGATAGACGGTTGGAAAAAAACCCTTTATTGCTGTAAAGTTGCAGGCTCCGCGTTACCTCAAATCGACGGATCCGACGTAGGGCAGAAGGGCAATTGTTCGGGCCCGTTTGATTGCCCGGGTAAGGGCTCGCTGGTGTTTGGCACAGCAACCGGACAGCCGCCGGGGAATAATCTTGCCACGTTCGGTGATAAAATACCTCAAGGACCTTGGATCCTTGTAATTGATCGCCAGACTCGAATCCGCACAGAAGCGGCAAACTTTGCGGCGGTGATAGATTCTTCTTTTTCTTCTGGGTTTTCTGTTGCGTCCCTGGTTTCTAGAAGGTGCGGCCATTTTTTATGCCTCCTGTTTATTTTTCGATGGGGTTGTTTCTGCTGCAGGCTCTTGGGCGTCTGCTTGAGTTTCTGCTGCCCCATCAGCCGCTGTTTCATCCGCTGCCGGTGTTTTTTCCGTTTCTGCCGGCACCTCATCGGCCACCGCCGGTTCGCTCGGCTCCACCGGTGCCGGTTCAGATTTTATCTTGGTATCCGGCGGTTCACTCGGCGTTTCATCGGTTACGGGCTGAACAGTTTCGGTTTCGCTCGACCCGGATTCCGGTTCGGATTCCGCAGGGGGTGCGCTGGCGAGTTCCCGTTTGCGTTGCTCTGCCGCCATTTCTTCTTTGATTTTTTCCAGATCGGCTTCTTTTTCCAGCACAACACTCATGTATTTGAGGGCCCGATCATCAATACGGAAAAAACGTTCCATTTCATTGACCAGCGCGACCATGCCGCAGTAGTCAAAACGCACGTAATAGCCACGGGCTTTTTTCTTGATTTCATAGGCGAGTTTGCGATCGCCCCACTCGTCGACGAGAATTAGCATCCCGTCCATCTGGGTGATCAGCTCTTTGACCCGTTCAATCACCGGTTGCCGATCATCCTTGGAGATGTCCGGATCAATGATAACAAAAGTTTCGTACCTTCGCATGTATCCTCCTTTCGGCTGTTAAAGCCCTGGGTTTTTCCCAGAGCAAGGATTGGATATGGTTTAGATGGTTATTAAAATCTGTATTAATATCATCTTAAAAAATCAACTGTCAAGTCGATTCTTTCCATATACGTCCCGTCATGGCGCGATGGTTAATCCCATGATAAGCGTGTTGACGCCCTGCTGGATTTATACCGCGACAGGCAGGCGATAAAATAAAAACGCTTTCAAGCACGGGTGCCCGAAAGCGTGTGTTTTTCTGGTGGGCCGTGAAGGAATCGAACCTTCAACCTACTGATTAAGAGTCAGGTGCTCTGCCTAGTTGAGCTAACGGCCCGTGAAATACGGATGCTTGTGTTGCCGGAAAAGGTTGGTATCAGCTTTGGCAGCCGTTGTCAATCTTTTAATGCATGCTCAGGCTGCATCAGGAACCAAACGGGCAAAACGATCCCGTGGGGGGCGCTTTGCCGGCCATATGAATCGGTCCTGCAATTGTCAACGGATTGGGTGTTCGAAGCCCAGGATTTCCCATATTTATTTCTTAGCGGCGCCATGGGGGGCGCTGCCGGCGAGGTTTGTTTTTTTTGTCTCTTCTTTGGGGTTTTGCGCTCGGGCCGCCAGGAGCCGATTTTTCTTCCAGGTCAATGAAAAAGCTTCCCGGCGATGGTCGATGTTCCTGTTTTTTAACCCGCTCGGGCCGGACAGGTGCAGGTTTGTCCCTTGGCAGGGGTGGTCCGCTGAAGCAGTCGGTCGGAATCAAGTCGGCCAGAAAAAGGTGTTGCCCGGCCTGCTGAAAAATTACTCCCCTGTCTATGCAGTGCGCGACCTGCACTGTCAGCAGGACCGGCGATGCATCAATGCGTTTTCCCATGCGCCGGGCCAGCTGTTGGTTGTCTGATAAAATAACGTGGGAATGCCCCGTGGGCGATATGCCTTTGTCATTGACATGCAGGTGGGCCTTAGGGCGCACACAGGTGTAAAGCAGCTTGGGAAGGTCCCGGGCCTGGGCATGGTCGCTGCGGTACTGCGGGTTTATGGATCTGATAAGGTTGTCGGTCATCTCAAAAGAGCGTTGTCCCAGGATGAGCTGGATTTCATCAAGGTGACCGCGGCGCACGTATTTAAAGCCATCTTCTTCAGCAATGGCTTTTAAAAGGTCCTTGATTTTGACAAAACCGTGCTCGTCAGGCACCAGGCCGAATTCGTCGGGCCTGCGGGCCAGGATGTAATCTATCAGCTTGGCAAGCCGTTTAAGTGATTTTAGTCGGTCCATAACAAGAAAATAGTTGCCGTTGCCCAGGACTGCAAGATGAACCCATCGAGCAGGTGATACCCCAAGTAATACATTTAGAGGGTAACTTCACTTGACCGTGAGCCCTCCATTTGATAGTTTTTCATTCAATTGCAAATGTCAACCGCTTTTCCCAAAAAGAAAGGATCTGGATATCATGGATATAACAAAATCCCAGTTGCTGTACCAGCGTGCTCTGAAAAGTATCCCCGGTGGGGTGAACAGCCCGGTGCGGGCCTGCCAGTCGGTGGGTACCGATCCTTTGTTTATCGATCGTGCCCGGGGTTGTTTGATCCAGGATGCCGATGGCAACCAGTTTATCGACTATGTCGGTTCCTGGGGACCGATGATCCTCGGGCACCGGCATCCGGCCGTTATGGAGGCCATTGCGGCTGTCATGGAAAGGGGTACCAGCTTCGGGGCTCCCACGGACCTTGAGATACAGTTGGCCGAGATGGTCATCGAGGCGGTGGCGGCGGTGCAAATCGTGCGCATGGTCAACTCAGGCACCGAGGCCACCATGAGCGCTATCCGCCTGGCCCGCGGGGTGACCGGTCGTGATGTCGTTATAAAATTTGACGGCTGTTACCACGGTCATGCCGACACCCTGCTGGTGGCTGCCGGGTCCGGCGTGGCCACTCTGGGGATTCCCGGCAGTCCCGGGGT
>JAOZSC010000269.1:0-615 GCA_029939875.1 Desulfobacterales bacterium | reverse complement strand
GGGCTTTCAACGACGCGGATGCCGTCCGGACAGTGATGCAGGAAAAGGGCGATAACGTGGCCTGTATTATCGTGGAACCGGTGGCCGGCAACATGGGAGTGGTGCCGCCGGCCGCCGGGTTTCTGGAAACCCTGAGGGATGTGACGGAAAAACACGGTGCCCTTTTGATTTTCGATGAAGTCATGACCGGATTCAGGGTGGCGTACGGTGGGGCCCAATCGCTTTACGGCATCGAACCGGATTTGTCTTGTTTCGGAAAGATAATCGGCGGAGGATTGCCGGTGGGAGCTTACGGGGGCCGGGCGGACATCATGGCCCAGATCGCCCCCACAGGACCGGTGTACCAGGCCGGAACCCTTTCGGGCAACCCCCTGGCCATGGCCGCCGGGATCGCCACGCTGGAGCAACTCCAAAAAGAGGGGATCTACGAATCCCTGGAGAAAGCCAGCGCCAGGCTGGCTGCCGGACTTGCCGCGGCCGCTGAAAACGCCGGCATCGCGGTACAGGTCGATCATGTCGGCTCCATGCTGGGGATGTTTTTTACCGACCGGGCGGTGGCCGACTTCGAAGATGCCAAAACCTGTGATCTGGATTTATTTTCCAGATTTTACCAGG
>JAOZSC010000268.1 GCA_029939875.1 Desulfobacterales bacterium | reverse complement strand
ATTCATCAAGGGACGGCCGTTTTTGTCAACCGCTACCGTACTGGAAAACGTGCTTGAAACCGATACGGCCACGACCTGCCTTTTGCTGACCGTGCCTTTTTTCATCAGTCTGGCGGATGTGGCCATGACGGCTTGCCACCATTGATCCGGATCCTGTTCCACACCCCCGCCCGGAAGATAATGGGTGTCTGTTTTCTGAAATTCAAAATCGATCAGCCGGCCGTGTATCGATACGATGCAGGCCTTTATTCCCGAAGTTCCATGGTCAATAGCAAGGATATAGTTTTCTGTTTTCATCCTGTTAGGAGGTCACCATGCCGGCCGCGGATAACATATCCATGGTCGTTTTTTCCCCGTTTTCATCGATAATTTCCACGATCAGCTCCTCGCTTTTCGTGCTGTCTTTACCTCTGGTCTTTTCCAGCACCGCCGCAACCAGCTCGATAAAGTCCACGGGATTCATGCAGCCTTCCGGCGGATAGATCCCCTTTTTTGTGATTTTTCCCTTGGCCATGAGCATGGCCGCGATTGCCACCGGGATACCCGTACCTTCACCAAGAGCCTGGGACGCAGATGCCATATGAAATCGCAGTTCCAGGGTTTTGCCTTCCTTTATGCCCTTGACGATGGTGGAGGTGCACCCTCTCTGACTGCCGAAGTTCGCCTCCTTGAGAATTCTTTCTCTTTCCCGGATCAGATAGGCCGCTGCGAAATCATAAGGGGTTATTTTCTGCCCATCGATGTCGACCGGCTCCCTGTCTGTCAGACCGAGGCGGCACAGCTCTTTTGTAAGCTCATAGTAGGCTGCCGGCAGAATCGTGCCGCGATTGGTCACGCGATTGACATTCAGATATTTTGGCAGGGTCACCTGCTCGGGATGGGGATAGGGGTAGACCATGATATTGTCGCCCAGGATGGGAAAATCAAAGGGCTGTCGCAATGCAATCCCATCTTTTTCAAAAAATTTTACATGGGTTAACGCACCGTCCAGGTACATGGGGATGTCGATGCTCATGCAGTGAAAACGGTGTCCGATAACCCCCTTGCCTTCAAAGGGTTCTCCGCCATGGGCGTGAAAAATATCGATAGACTCGGTTTCGTCCAGCAGGCTGTCCGAGGCAAATTTTGCCAGCAGATTGGTGGCCCCGGGAGAGTTGCCCATGCCAATGACCATGGTAATTCCAGCCTGCCGCGCTTTTTTGCTCATTTCCAGCAGATTGATAGTGACATCCACATCATCACATACATCCACATAGTCGACGCCGGCCTCAATAGCCGCCTGTGCGATGTTCATGACAGTTTTGTAAAAAGGACCGACACAGTTGACCACCAGATCATGTCCGCCGATGGCATCCTTGATGCCGGCCTGATCCAGGGCATCTACTTTCACAGCCGACACCCTGCTTTTTCCCAGCTCGCGGGCAAGGGCCCTGGCCTCCTGGATGTTGATGTCGCCGATGGTGATTTCTGAGAAACGATCCGTATTTGCAAGAGTTTTTACGGCGATTCTGCCCACTGCGCCACAGCCACCCAAAACAATTGTTTTTGCCATTTCCTCCTGCCTCCTGATGTTTCATCCTGTTTGCGATCGATTAAGGTTGAACAATGTTCAGAATATGCGTGGATGTCAAGAACAAACAGCCGTGAAGGGAAAAAGCAAACACTGGCGGTTGACAAACGGGTAAACTGGTTGTACCTTACAACAAATAATGTTGTAGGATACAATTAACATGATGCTCGATATCGGTAAAAACAAAGACATGCTGTTGCGGGTTGCCGGCCTGGCCCGGGCCTTGCGCTGCTGCCAGCAGGAAACGGCATTTTGTGAAAATCTGACGTTCACCCAGTTTTTTATTCTTGAAACAGTGGGTGAACAACAACCCCTGCGGCTTTCCGAGCTGCATGAAATTCTCGGCGTTGACAAAAGCACCACCACCCGCCTGGTCAACCCCCTGGCGGAGCGCAAACTGGTGGCCCGGGAAAAACCTGAAACCGACGGCCGGGTGGTGATCCTGAAGCTGACTTCCGAGGGCCAAAAGATGCGGGCCAGAATCTGGTCCTGCGTGGCGGGCTATTTTAATGCCATCGAGGCGCAAATCCCGGAAGAGCAACGGGCTTCGATCTACGCTGCCATCCGGTTATTTTCAGACGCTCTGGTCAAGGCCGGTCCAGGGTGTTGCACGCAACAACAAGCGAAAATAACAGGTAAAAGGAACTTTATCGAATGAATTCAACAAAGGTGAAACCTGACAAAACATCTCCGGCTGCCAGTGGGTGCAAGCCGGTGCTGTTTCCAATGGTTGCCGACACCTGTGAAGGCGGCGAGTCATTCCGGCTGCCCGATTTGAATCAATCTTTTATTATCGGCTCGGTGCCGACACCAGCTGGCAACGTTCCCCGAGTGGCCGCCGCACTTACTGCGGCCGACCGCCGGGGGACTTTCAAGGCCCGCTGGGGGGTGGGCCGCATGAATTACACGGTGCAATCGGGGCTTTACGCCCTGGGAGCACCGGATGAGAAGTGTCCGGTGCTGGTGACCGCCAATTACAAGATGAGTTTCGACCGGCTGCGCCGGGAACTTTCCGGTCGCAACGCCTGGATCCTTGTTTTAGACACCAAGGGCATCAACGTGTGGTGTGCCGCGGGCAAAGGCACCTTCAGCACGGCCGAGCTTTTAAAACAAATTGAAACCAGTGGCCTTTCCCGGGTGGTGGCCCATAAAACCCTGATTGTCCCCCAGCTGGGGGCCCCCGGGTTGGCGGCCCACCATGTTCGCAAACATTCAGGCTTCAAAGTGGTGTATGGACCGGTGCGGGCTGAAGACCTGCCCGAATTTTTGGACAAGGAGCTGAAGGCCACGGCGGCGATGCGCAAAAAAACGTTTCCCTTGCGCGAACGGGTGGTGTTAATTCCCGTGGAACTGGTGGATGCCTGCAAATACGCATTTTTGATTTTCCTGGCTTTTTTCCTTCTCGGCGGGCTGAGTGCGGACGGTTCTTTCTGGAGTGGAGCCGTGCGACACGGACTGCCGGCGGCCTATGGGCTGTTTGCAGCTGTGCTGTCCGGGGCGGTGCTCACGCCGCTTTTGCTGCCGTGGCTGCCCGGTAAGGCCTTTTCTTTAAAAGGATTGTGGCCCGGGCTGGTAGCGGCAGCCATACTGATCGGCCTGTACGGGCATGCGGCCACCTCGCTGGCTGCGCGGCTGGAAATTTTGGCCTGGGTGGTGTTGATCCCGGCCACGGCCGCTTACCTGGCCATGAACTTCACGGGAGCCTCCACTTACACATCGCGCTCGGGAGTTAAAAAAGAAATGCGCCGGGCCCTGCCCATGCAGATTGCCGGCGGACTGATGGGCATCGGCCTGTGGCTGGGGGCGCGGTTTTTTGTGTGAAAATTGCGGATAATGCAGCTTGAAATAGCTTAGAGACCCGTTTCATGAAAGGCGGCGATGGTAAAACCGTTTTCCGCAAAGTGTTTATCGAAAGAAAAGGCATAGGGAACCTCGCGGGATTCCATGATTTCAAAACTGAGGCAGTCCACAAGGCTGATGGACCGATGGTTGAGTGCAAAAAGCCGTTGGATGGCCCGGGTGTACCAGCCGACGTTCACCCATATGATTTCCAGCAGTGGGATAATTTTTGATTGAAAGTCGTGAACCGCAGCCAGTCCCACACGGCGTTGCAAAAGGGCAACCGTTTCGACTAAAACAAAAGAACTGGTCAGCAACCGGGCGCGGTGCCGGGCGAAATGCGAAAAATTTAATTTTGCCTGAACGTGCATATCGTCATTTTTTACCAGCAGGGCAAAAAGCCCGGAAGTGTCGGCAAAAACTCTCATGACCCGAAGGCCTCTTCGAGGTAGCGGTCGTGGTTTATGGAAATGTCACCGGAATCGGATTTAAATTTGCCGACAACAGGTTCTGCCTGCCGGTAAAGCGCTGAACGGTCCGGATTTCCGGAAACAATAAACTGATCAACCGCTTTTCGGATCAGGGCGGCCATGGATTCCCGGCGGGCAGCGGAAAGCTCCCGCAGCCTCTTGGCCTGCCCTTCTGTCAGCTGGATCTGGGTGCGAACCATATGCATTTTCCTTTAGCATGATTACATAATATACATTATGATTACATTATTCAGTTTTTGTGTCAAGAAAGTTTTTAGAAAAAATTAAAAAAACAGCAGGTTGGTAAAGTATGGAAAGATTGGTCTATTTTAAAGATGTGGTCACCCTGAAGCTGGATGCCGAAAAATGCGTGGGCTGCGGCATGTGCCTGGAGGTCTGTCCCCACGCGGTTTTTGAGCTGGAAAATAAAAAAGTGTGGATTATCAACCGCGATGCCTGTATGGAATGCGGGGCCTGCGCCCAGAACTGCCCGGTAGAGGCGCTGAGCGTGGAGGTCGGGGAAGGATGCGCCGTGGCCATTTTAAACGAGATGTTGGGCCGCGAGTGCACCTGCGGCTCTGAATGTTGCTGACCGGAAAAATTTTCCAGTTTAGGCTGCAGCCGGAGAGTCCTCAACCAGGTAATTGCGCATCATGCCCATGTCCTCGTGCTCCAGGTTGTGGCAGTGAT
>JAOZSC010000267.1 GCA_029939875.1 Desulfobacterales bacterium | reverse complement strand
ATCCGCCGGATATTCGATAGCCTCCTGGGCCCTGGCCTGCACCACGACGATCTGCGCCTGCAGACCATTGAGACGGACATTGCCAAGTGCGGTATTTGCAGCCAGCAGGTTCAAATCAACGGCTGCAATCTTGCTGCATCCCAGCCGTGCCGCTGCCAGGGTCAACAGGCCGGTGCCGGTGCCAAGATCCAGCACGGTACGCACGTCAGGGCAGGCAGCCGCCAGTTCCAGGGCCTCGAGGCAGTGGCGGGTGGTCGGATGGGTTCCAGTGCCAAACACGAGGCCGGGGTCCAGTTGAATCAAAAGCCGACCTGCGCAATTGTCAGCCCGCTGCCGGTTGAACTGCCAGGGCGGCATAACGCAGAATCTACCGCACTCAAAGCGGGAAAAGGCTTCCCCCAGCCACTCGTCATAGGACATCCGATAACTGTCAATATAATCCAGCTGCGGCTGATAGCCCAAAAGGATTTTGACCTGCCCCTCGGCCGGGCTGGAAAAAAACAGAAAGCAATCGTTTTCTTCTTGCCAGTTGCCGAGAAAATTATCCAGATCCTTTTCGCAATCCGGTGTCAACCGGCCCTTGAGATAGTATATAAATAATTCCCGGCCGGGACCGGTGCCGCCCGGAACCGGATTACTCTGTTGGTTCACAAGTCGATTCATCTTGCGGCAGCTGATCGATATACCAGTCCATGGGATCAATGATTGTAAAGCCAAGGCCCTGCAACTTTTTCTTTACATGGGCGACATTCTGGGTGAGCAGGTAGGGGAACACGGCGCGCTTGTTTTCATCCCAGTACCGGCCCACCAGGACACTGCCGAAAGAAATGTTTTCCTCGGTGATGGCGTCGACGATTTTTTTCAATTGGCCGATTTTTTCTTCCACCAGGATACCCAGCAGCGTCCCGGGCTGTCCGATTCCCAGCACATTGATAAAAGCCCGCAGAAGATCGCGCACCGAAATAATCCCCTGGAGTCTGCGCTCCTCGTCGATCACCGGCAAGGCCCCGACCTTTGAGTCCTGGATCAGCAGCAGGGCATCCTGGATGGTAAAGGATGCAGAAATCGACAGGGGGTCGGTGGTCATGATGTCTTTGACTTTCATATCGCAAAATTGCTGTTTTTCCTCCCCGCTGCAGGATTGCTTGAAAAAATGGTAGGGCAGTGCACTGCGGATATCGCGATCCGTAACGATGCCGATGAGCCGACCGTCGCCGTCGACCACCGGGAGGTGGCGAATATTGCTTTCGGCCAGTAGGTCCTGGGCTTCTAAGATCTGCATTTCTTGATCCACCGTGATGACCTTGCAGGTCATGGATCTGGAGACAAACATAATTTCCCCCTAGTTCAGGTTAAAAGATTGGCGGGTTGATACGCAAGCGGGATGCATCGCCGCTTAAAATGTGAAGTTATTTTTGCGCGAGCCCTAAGCATTGAGCAATATCTCGATGTGATTTTTTGCAAGTTCCGGCAGACGCGCCAGGCAGTATCCGCCTTCCAGCACGGATACCACCCGGCCCTGGGCATAGCGCGCGGCCAGCTCCACAATCAGCCGCATGATCCAGGAAAACCCCTCGGTGGATAGTTTCATATCCGACATGTCATCGTCGCGATGGGCATCAAAGCCGACTGAAACCAGGATCACCTGCGGCTTGAACTCGGCAAAGGCCGGCAACAGGTCACGCTCTATCAGGCGCTTGTATTCTTCATCTCCCTGTCCCGGCAGCACCGGAGAATTTTTTGTATACCCGTATCCGAAATCCTTGCCCTTCTCAAACTCGCGGCCTGTGCCCGGATAGGCAAAGGAAGGGTGCTCGTGGATAGAGTAGTAAAACACGCTGGGGTCATCCTCAAAAATATGCTGGGTGCCGTTGCCGTGGTGAACATCGAAATCCACAATTCCCACCCGGTGAAAGCCCCACCCGTTTTGCAGGTAGCGCGCGGCGATCGCCACATTGTTAAAGTAACAAAATCCCATGGCTTTATTGGCTTCCGCGTGGTGGCCCGGGGGCCTGATCGCGCAAAAGCCGTTGTCCAGTTCCCCGTCCATCACCCGGGTGACCATTTCCAGCACACCACCGACGGCCAACAGTGCCGTCTCGTAAGTATCGGAACACATCTGATTGTCCGGATCGTCAAACACGCTTTCCCCAGAACTGCAGGCGGCTTTGAAACGCTCTATATATGAACGATCATGGACCATTTCGATGTATTTCATTTCAGGCTGCCGGCCTTTCAGCAGGGTGAGTTTGGGAAGCAGTCCAGCGTCTTCGATTCCCCGGTAGACAGCTGGAAGCCGATCCGGAATTTCCGGATGGAAGCCACTGGTTTTGTGGGACTGGTATCGTTCATCATACAAAAAACCCGTTTTTTTCATGGGGATGCCGCCTTGCTGGAGTTGTCCACAATTTTGTCAAAAATACCGAAGGCAGCCTGAACCGACGGGCTGTCTTCCGGCATTTCGATGGTCGGGCGCCCGTTAAAATCGAATTCATAAATGGTGCGGTCTTCGGGCACCGTGCCAACCAGCTCCAGTCCCCCCTGGCGGATCATCTCCAGGGTCATCGCGGATGGCGGTTCTTTGACCTGGTTGATGACTATGTAGCTTTTCCCGACGCCGATGTTCAGCCGTCTGGCCAGGTCATCGATTCGCAAAGCCGCCTGAAGCCCACGCCGGGAAGGGTCGGACACAATCAAAAGAATGTCCACATTGTGGGTGGTCAGCCGGCTGATATGCTCCATGCCGGCCTCATTGTCCATGACCACATAGGGGTAATTGTCCACCAACCGCTCCATAAAGCCCGCCAGTAAGGTGTTGGCCGCGCAATAGCACCCGGCGCCCTCGGGCTGTCCCATGACAATCAGATCATATCCATCGGCTTCCACCATGGCCTCTTCCAGTTTCATTTCCATAAAAATGTCTTTGGTCATGCCCCCGGGAACGATGCCTTTTTTCATTTCTTCCCGGGCGTTGCCGAGAGTGTCCCGGACTTCAAAGCCGAGCACCTCATTGAGATTGGCATTGGAATCGGCGTCAACGGCCAGAATCGGCGTTTTGTTTTTGGCCACCAGGTATTTGATCAGCAAGCCGGCCATGGTGGTTTTTCCGCAGCCGCCTTTTCCGGCAAGAGCTATCGTATAAGGCATTTTTATTGTTTCCTTTCTAATGGTTCGATGTTGTTTTCCCGGCGGGTATCAATTGACACCCGCACCCGTGGCATGATCGGGCCCGCACAAGCCAGCCGAATGATTTTATCACCATTAGGTCAGTTTACGCTAACAGTCAAGACCCTTTTGGCTGCTGCTAATCATGATCCGGAATTTTGAGCCTTTCAATTGGTCTAACCGCACGGAATGGCGCCGATTTCAATTTTTAAATCCCCTTGCAATGCTTCCGGGCATGTGGTAATTTTCATACATTAATTTCACCTTAACGTTAAGGTAAAATGTGATGTGCCGGACCTGCAGAGTCCGGCGCCGGCAGTTTTACAAACTAATATTGGTTTCGGGGAGGAATAAGAATGGAATTTGAGCTGAACAAGTCACAAAAAGAGATCCAGAAGGCGGCCGGGGAGTTTGCCAAAGGAGAGTTTGACAAAGAGCTGGCCCTCGAACTGGACCGCACCCATGAGTTTCCGAAAAAAATCTGGCAAAAAGCCGGTGACCTTGGATTTATCGGTGTTCATTTTCCGGAGCAATACTCCGGGCAGAGCCTTGGGGTTCTGGAAAATATTCTAATTGCCGAGCAATTCTGCGCCCAGGATTCCACCATCGGAAGTGCCGTTGTCCTGGCCGGTTTTGCCTCCGAATGCGTGATGCGTTTCGGCAGCGAGGAATTAAAACAAAAATTTTTACCCCAGGTCGCCGAAGGCAAGATGCTGTCGGCCGGGGCCTTTACCGAACCCGGCCACGGTTCGGATATTACAGCGATGGATACCACGGCTGTCAAGGACGGTGACCAGTGGGTCATCAACGGAACCAAAACCTTTATCACCAACGGGGGGCTTGCCGGCTTTTACTGTACCATGTGCCAGACCGATGCCGAGGCCAAACCGACCTATCGCGGCATCAGCTTGATCCTGGTGGAAGCCGATCAAGCGGGAATAACCACCGCCGATGTCGGCAATAAAATGGGTATCCACATGATGGCCACCGCCGAAGTCAACTACAAGGATGTGCGGGTTCCGGCCGCCAACCTGATTGGGCAAGAGGGCAAAGGGTTTTACCAGGTGCTGGAATTTTTTGATGAAAGCCGGATCCTGATTGCAGCCCAGGCCCTGGGAATCGCCCAGGGAGCCTATAACCGGGCTCTGGCTTACGTCAAGGAAAGAGAACAGTTCGGCCGCAAAATTGCCCAGTTCCAGGTCACCCAGCACAAACTGGCCGATATGGCCACCAAGATTGAACTGTCCCGGCTCATTACTTACAAGGCCGCCTGGAATTACGACCAGGGCCGCATCGACCCGAAACTCACCTCCATGGCCAAGATGTATGCCGCGCGCACCGCGGTGGAAGTGGCCGATGAGGCCATCCAGTTGCTGGGCGGCTACGGATATATGAATGAATATGAAGTGGAA
>JAOZSC010000266.1 GCA_029939875.1 Desulfobacterales bacterium | reverse complement strand
CAAGGAATACCTCCTGTGGCACTCCCTCATACGTAAGTCCCGGCATATTCTTGAATTTGTAAGCCTTTTTAACCGGACCCGCGTTCGGGTGTGATGCAGCATCACCACATGGATCCTTCTTCCCTGGACAGGGCGATCAAGCGGGCAAAAAAACACGGCGGCGTCTATACATTTCTTTGCACATTCACATTGTCGGTGTCGTAGGTGCGAAAAATCAGCTGCTCGCGCTGCCGGCGTTTTTTGGGCAGAGGCTGGAGTTCAAAAGATTTCAGCATGGTCTGGGCCTGCTTTCTGGATGGCATCGCCGCCAGCCCCTCGCCGGTTTTCTGGCCGGAAACTGTGTCCAGCACAATGGCGGTTTTTCCGTCGGAAACCACCGCCAGCGGGATCTGGTATTGATCCAGCAGGCGGGCGGCAGCTACAATTTCGCGCTCCCGCGATCCTATTGATGCGGCGACGCACTTGATGGCCATAATCCGGGTTTTGCCGCCGTTCGCACGCACCACCAGGTCCACCTGGGAGCGGTGGGAGGCACCGGCAATCGTCATTTCAATGTCCACGTCGACTTCGATGTCGGCCTTGAGATATCCTTTTTGTTCCACCAGAAACCGCTCCAGCGCCTGGCGGTTTTCTTCCGCCCCGATGTTGGGCACTTGCCTGCCGGTGATAAAATCTGTGATCGTCTGGTAGGGTTTTAAGGTATCCGGCATCAAAAACTCCCGTTAGAATTCTTGTCGCACCTCGGCGAGCCTTACGAATCTTCGGATGATTCAGGCGCTTCAGCTAAACTACGGGCCTTTTTCAAAGCCGGTGTTATAATCCGCCTGGCATCGGTCCACAAACCTTCAAGGTCATAGAACCGGCGCACCGGCTCGTAAAACACGTGGATGATTACATGCCCGTAATCCATCAGCACCCAGTGACCGTCCCGGGCGCCTTCAATGCTCAACGGCTTGATATTGTGTTTTTTTAAATCTGTTTTAATAAAGTCAGCAATGGCGCTGACCTGGCGGTTTGAGCGCCCGCTGCAGATGATAAACACATCCGAAAAAGAAGTCAGCTCGGCCACGTCGAGCACCACCACGTTTAAGGCCTTTCTGCCCAAAACCGCTTTGACATAAAGATCCAGGGCAGGCTCCGGCTTATCGGTCATGAATAAAGTCCTTTGGATATAATATATTGCGCTACTTTCGGCGGCACCAGCCGGTCAATCGGCCGGTCCTTTTTAATCATTTCCCGAATTCGGGTTGAAGAGACGTCCAGAGCGTCGATCTGACAAACATGAATCGGTTGGCAGCCCGGCCGCCGGTAACAGGATTGGAACGCGTGAAAGGTGTAGTCCGGTGAAATTCGGGAGATTAGATATTTCTCCAGCCGCTTCCAGCCGGTATTGTCGCTGTGGCCGCCCAGAGGACGGTTCACTATGATAAAGGCAATTTTCTCCAACAATTTATCATAGGATTTCCAGGAGTCAATTTCGAGAACGGCATCCAGTCCCATGATTAAAAAAATCTGTGCGTTGCCTGCCAGCGTGTTTTTAAAATGCTGCACAGTGTCGATGGTGTACGACAGGCCGGTGCGTTTCAGTTCGACATCGGATACGCCCAGGCCGGCAGTGTCTTCAATCGCCAGCAAGATCATTTGCAGCCGATTTTCTGCAGCAACCACCCCGCCGGGCATCTTGTGCGGCGGCAGCGCGGCGGGGATCAAAATGACCTGATCCAACCCGAAGCCCTGCTTGACCTGTTTTGCCACCCTCAGGTGTCCCCGGTGAATCGGATTAAACGTTCCGCCGAAAAGACCTATTTTTTTCAAACAGCCCCCACTTTTAACACCAGACTGACGTTAGAATCCAGATGTGAAGAATTTTCCCGACAACTCTGCATCGCATAGCGCGGTACATAGGGCAAGGCGCAATAAGCAAAAAATAGTCGCTCCGCACACCCGGCGCTTTGCCCTATGCCCTCTGCCGTTTGAAATGTGCACGCGGTATTCAACTGTTGTCTGCACCTGTCTGCGCCCGTCTGCGGTTAAATACTGCCCGGCTACTCCCTTATCTGTCCACTGCCCAGCACCACGAATTTTTGGGTGGTCAAATCCTCCACGCCCATGGGACCGAAGGCATGCAGCTTGGAGGTGCTGATGCCGATCTCAGCACCCAGGCCCAGCTGCCCCCCGTCGTTAAAACGCGTTGAGGCGTTTACCAGCACCACCGAGGAGTCGACTTCGCGCACGAAGCGCCGGGCCCGGTCATAGTCGCGGGTCACGATGGCCTCGGTGTGATTGGACGAATATTTTGCAATGTGGGCCAGGGCGACATCCATGTCGTCCACCACTCGCACGGATAGGATGAGATCCAGGTATTCCGCGGACCAGTCGGATTCCTGCGCTTTTTCTACAGGCGGCAACAGGCGGCAGGTAACCTCGCAGCCGCGCAGCGTCACCCCCGCCGACTCAAACCGTTGGGCCATGGGCGGTAAAAATGCTTCGGCCACGGACCGGTGCACCAGCATCGTTTCCATGGCGTTGCACACTCCCGGCCGTTGGACTTTGGCGTTAAAGCACAGGTTTTGCGCCATATCCAGGTCGGCATCCGCATCCACGTAAATATGGCACACCCCTTTATAGTGTTTTAATACCGGGATGCTGGAGTTTTCCACCACGAAACGGATCAGCCCTTCGCCGCCGCGGGGAATGATCAAATCAATGTATTCCTCCTGGCCTAGCAGTTCGGAAACCGCCACACGGTCGACCACCGGCACCACCTGGACGGATTTTTCCGGTAGCCCGGAATCCTGAAGCCCCCGGCTGATGACAGCCGCCAGGGCCCGGTTGGAATGGATGGCTTCCGATCCACCGCGCAAAATAACTGCATTGCCGGCTTTCAGGCACAACCCGGCGGCATCAATGGTCACATTGGGCCGGGATTCATAAATGATGCCGATAACCCCCAGGGGGATGCGCATGCGGGCAACCTGCAGCCCGTTGGGCCGTATCGATGTGGGACCGATGGTGCCGACGGGATCATGCAGCGCTACGACTTCATTGAGCCCGGTTACCATGGCGCTGATGGTCGCATCGGTAACCGTCAACCGATCGATCATGGCCGCTGAAAGCCCCATTTGTTCGGCGGCGGCCAGGTCCCGACGGTTTTCTTCCTGCAAAAAAACCGCTTCCCGCTCGAGACCGGCGGCAATGGACAACAACGCGGCATTTTTCTGGTCGGTGGAAATCCGGACCATTTCATCGGCCGCTGCCCGGGCCGCCCGGGCCATGTCTTTGATGGTGTCTTCGATGTTCATTGTTCGTTTCCGGTGGTTGTGGTTTTTACCACCCCTTTCGGGCTTCGCCCTGCAAACTGGGCCTCGACAGGCAACGGACAACTGACGACGGACCACTTACCAATTGCGTTGCACTCAAGTGAGGTATAATCGTCCACTCTCGCTGCGACTCCGCCCCGATCATTGTGGCCCCATCAGTATACGTCATATTCTCCGGTAATAGCAAGATTGTCCCGGTGGATAATCTCGTCATAGGACTGGTGGCCCAGTACCTGCTGGATACGGTTGGATTTTAAACCCATGATTTTTTTGATTTCAGCCGCGCTGTAGTTGACCAGCCCAATACCCAGGATTTCGTTGCGCTGGTTTTGGCATTGCACCGCTGCGCCCACTCCGAAATCCTCTTTCACCGCCACGATCCCGCTGGGCAGCAAACTTTTACCATTTTTCAAAACCGCCCGGGCGGCGCCGTCATCAATGACGATGGTCCCTTTGGGCTTTAACGAAAAGGCGATCCAGCATTTGCGGCTGGCCAGTTTCTGGGTTTTGGGAACAAAAAAGGTGCCGTGCGGTTGCCCGGCAAACAATTTAAGCAGGATGTTGGGCTTGTCACCTTTGGCGATCACCATAGGCACCCCGGCTGAATTGACTTTACGGGCCGCTTTAATTTTGCTGATCATACCACCGGTGCCCAGGGCCCCCGGGATATCGCCGGCAAATTTTTCGGTGTCCCGGGTAATCCGGCACACTTCCGGTATCAGCTGGGCATCCGTGTAAACACGCGGGTCCTTGGTGTATAACCCGTCAATATCGGTGAGATTAATCAAAATGTCCGCGTCCATCAACAGCGTAATCATGGCCGCCAGGTTGTCATTGTCGCCCAGTTTGATCTCTTCCACCCACACCGTGTCGTTTTCATTGACGATAGGCACCACTTTCCAGGACAGCAGGGTATTCAAGGTGTTTCTGGCATTCAAATAACGTTTGCGGCTGGCAAGATCTTCGCTGGTCAACAAAATTTGGGCAACCTGCCGGTGGTAACGCTCAAATGCTTTTTCATAGGCCATCATCAGCCCGGCCTGGCCGATGGCGGCCACTGCCTGGCGTTTTGGAAGTTCATCGGGTCTGGCCCCCAGGCCAATTTTTTTGATGCCGGCGGCCATGGCCCCGGAAGACACCAGGATGATTTCCAGTCCGTTGTCGATCAGCTGGCAAATCTGACGGGTGATGGACCGCAAGGCCTTTAAATTCAATCCGTTGTCGGCGGTCAGAACATTGCTGCCGACTTTGACCACCACCCTTTTTGTAC
>JAOZSC010000265.1 GCA_029939875.1 Desulfobacterales bacterium | reverse complement strand
ACTTCGAGCACTTCACCACCCCGCTGTGGGGCGCCCAGGCCCTTGATGTAGCGGGCAGAGCGCTGGAGCTAGGAATGATTGCCGGCGCGCTGGTCAACGAAAGCGACATCGGTCATTCACTTTTCACCCCCGACGTTGTCCTTCCCCGGCGTGCCCTTCGCCCGGATGAATACATTTTTTTCAGCGGGGTCCCCCAGGCCGTTTCAACACAGGCCGAAATGATGACTCGCTATGACGGTAAACCGTTTGACGGTAGGACCACCTGCATCCAGCGCGTGCATGTCACCGGGGGAACCAACGGCATCCGCATCGACAGCCTGCGCCGGCACCGCCCGTTTACCCCGTCGTTTATCGGCCGGGCGGAAGATCAAGCCTATTTGCTGTCGGCGCTCCACCGCCCAGAACCTCGCCTGGCCTATGTTCACAAAGATGGACTTATCATGCGCCATGACAAGGAGGCCTTCGCCCGGCAGGCCATTGAAGCGGCAGAAAGTGGCAGAACCGTGGGAGATTATGTGCGCATGCTTTACTTCTCGACCTATGCTGATGTGATCTCTGAAAGCAGTGCAGAGCTGAAGGAAATCCTCGATCCGTTCACCGGCTGTTTCATATCTAAAATCCCCATAACCGTATCTCACCTGCGTTTAGCTCTCACTGCAGCCAGGCTTTTTGACGAACAGCAAAACGACAAAGCCCTGGAGTTGATTAAAATCGGCGCCCGGCGCCTACCGAAGGCCCTTGAATTCATCGGGGGAGAAAACAGCGCCCTTAAAGATCAGTATGAAACCGAGAGACGCGGGTGGGACCTGTATTACGACACTCTCGATGCCGTCGAACAGGCCCTCGCCAATAATGACCCCTTAGCAGCGTCCCTGCAGCAAAAAGCCCGGGACCTTATAAACAATTGTATGGTTGGACGGAAGGCAGGTGATGGTATTTTATAGCAAAATTTATGGGTTCCGGAAATTCCATTTACGGCATACCTCCGATGCGATCTGGGCATGGTTAAATCCAAAAAATTGACTTCCAGGTTCGCAATTTGCGGATAAACCATTGACAATCCCGGCGGCATAGATATAGTGAACAAGCTTAAACTCAGCTTCAGACTGATTTATTAGAACAATTGCCAAAGGAGGAACAACTTATGGGCAAAGGTGACAAACGCACAAAACGGGGAAAAATTTCACGCGGCACTCATGGCGCCGCCCGTCCCAAGAAAAAGAAGAAAAAAAAGAGCGAATAGGATTGTCTCAGGTAAATTTCCGGTTGGACCTCTGCGCGCGCATGAAAACCCTTTCTGAAAATATCGAAAATATTATTTTACAGCACGGCGATCGCGGAATGAACCAGCTGGGCCAAAGCATGAAACCGGGCTACTGCCGGCGGGCCGCTCAAATGATCCTGGCCAACAGGGGCGTGGTGGCTATCGGAACCGGCTTTCCGGTTTCAGGAAGCTTTGAAAGCGACGGCCCCATTGGTGCCATCGCACTGTATCGGGTGCTTGCCAAGATTGGCTTCGATCCGGTATTTGTCTGCGCGCCACCCATATCGAAAATTTTGGCGCACAATTTTTTTACCCATGAACTTCCACTGGTGAATTGGGAAGCCAGCCGGCCTGCCGTCAGCCGGGCGCTGGAAGAATTGAAGCCGGATTTGGTCATTTCCATCGAGCGGCCGGGCGTTGCCGCTGACGGCCGCTATTATAACATGCGCGGAGTCGACATTACCGGACAAACCGCCAAGTTTGATCTTTTCCTTATGCTGGCAAAATGTCCCAGCATTGCCTTCGGAGACGGCGGGAATGAAATCGGCATGGGCAATATGCTCGAAGCCCTGGACCCCCTGGATATCATTCCATCGGTTACCCCCTGCGATGAACTGGTGATCGCCTCGGTATCCAACTGGGGAGTGTACGGTGTCATTGCCGCTCTCAGCAGCCTTTTAGAGCGCGACCTGTTTGCACTCGTTGATCCCGAGGCCATTTCCGATCACCTGGTGGCCAATGGCTGTGTTGACGGCGTGACCCAGCGCAGAGAATCCACCGAAGACGGATTTCCCCTCCACATTGGTCTGGCGATCATCCAACAGCTGCGAGAGCTGATATTTCCAACCCGGCCCGGACAAAACTGATACCACCCGTTTCTTGAATGGATGAGAGCCAGTTGACATCATGTAACTTCTCAAAAAGTTGGGTCGCGCCGCACAATATGCATTTTGATTTCGCTTAAGGTGTCCATTTGGGGCATCATCCCCCCCCCTTACCCCACCATTTCGCATACTTGACGACCGTGATCTATTTTATTTCAAAATTTTCTTGACAAAAAGATAATAAGTGATATTCACTTACCTTATACAGACACTGATTTAGAGGGTTAAATTAATATTAGTGAATGGTTAGTTACTGTCACTAACCACGCTATTCGGCTAAATAAGGAGATGTCAAACATGCCCCACAAACTTGTCTTGGTGCACAGGGAAAACAAAATTGCAACGTTGGTGCTCAATCGTCCGGAAGTGATGAATGCCATGAACAGGGAGATGCTGATCCAGCTGCACGACATTGTTATGCAGATTGCCGCCGATGAAAGCGTTAACGTGGTGGTGCTCAAAGGCGCCGGAGATCATTTTTCGGCCGGCGCGGATGTAGCACTCTTTTCAGAAAAAATTGCGCCTTACGACTGGCTGGTGGCCATGAAGGGCGTCGGACAGATTGTAAGAACCCTGCGGGAAATGCCCCAACCGGTGGTGGTTATGCTCAAGGGGGTGGCCGTCGGCGGCGGTGCCAACCTGGCGCTGGCTGGAGATTTTGTGGTGGCCGCCCATGATGCCAGGTTCTGCGAAATCTTTGCGAGCATCGGGCTCATCCTCGACTACGGGGGCACCTATCTGCTTCCCCGCCTGGTGGGACTTGCCCGGGCCCGGGAACTGGCCATGCTGGCAGACGAAATTGATGGCAAACGGGCCGCCGACATCGGCCTGGTCTATAAATCGGTACCGCAAGAAGCGCTGGACAAAGAAGTACAGACCCTGGCCGACACCCTGGCAGCAAAGCCCCCGCTGGCACTGAGATTAATCAAAGAAGGGCTCGAAAAAAGTTTTGACATGTCCCTGCAGCAGGTTCTGGGCTGGGAAGCCGCCAACCAGTCGGTCATGCTGCAGACCCCGGAACACAAAGAGATCGTAAAAATGTTTCTGGAAGCAAAAGGCAAGGCCAGTTGATTGGTAAAAAAAATTGGGTTGATTATGTTGAATGGTTGATTAAGTGAAATGATTCTGTCTATTGAATCAATCAACTTAATCAACCACCCGGAGGGTACTACATGGTAGTAAAATCAAAAAGCGCGACCCAGATTTATTTCAACAAGGACCATGAAATGGTGCGCAAATCGGTAAAAGAATTCATCGACAAAGAAATAAATCCTCATATGGACGAGTGGGAGGAAAAAGGTCAGGCACCGCTTCACGACCTGTTTAAGAAAATGGGGGACCTCGGCTTTCTCGGTATTCGCTACGATCCCGCCTACGGCGGACAGGGCCTGGACTACTGGTACGATACCGTCTTTCTGGAAGAACTCGGACGCATTCACGGATCTGGCGTGGTGGTTGCCATCGCGGTGCAAACCCATATGGCCACTCCGGCCATCGATCAATTCGGCAGCGATTATTTAAAAAAAACCTATTTAAAACCTGCCATTGCCGGCGACATGGTAGCCTCCATCGCCGTCACCGAGCCCGATGCCGGCTCCGATGTCGCCGCCATCCAGACCACCGCCAAAAGAGAAGGCGACACTTACGTGATCAACGGTTCCAAAACATTTATCACCAACGGCACCCAAGCGGATTTTTTAACCCTTCTGGCCCGCACCAGCGACGATCCGGGCTACCATTCCTTCAGCCTGATCGTTGTACCCACGAATCTGGAGGGTTTTACTGTCAGCCGCAAACTGGACAAACTGGGAATGCGCAGCAGCGATACGGCTGAACTGTTTTTTGACAACCTCCGGGTACCCGTCGAAAATCTGATCGGCAAGGAGGGCGAAGGCTTTATTTATCAGATGCAGCAGTTTCAGCATGAACGCTTCTCGGCCATTCCCATGACGTATGTTTCCGCCGAGGAAATGATGGCCATGACCGTCGAATACATCCGTAAACGCGTTGTATTTGGCAAACCCCTGATTGCCCGGCAGGTATTGCGCCACCGCCTGGCGGACTGGCAGACCGAAACCGAATGCCTGCGGCAGCTCACTTATCACATTGTCAGAATGAAGGAAGCCGGCCTGGATGTCACCCGCGAGGTTTCCATGGCCAAGCTCTATGCCGCCGGGCTGCTCACCAGGGTGGCAGACGGCTGCCTGCAAATGCATGGGGGCATGGGATTCATGAATGAAATGCTGATATCCAGGTCTTATCGCGACGCCCGGATAATCTCCATCGGCGGCGGAACTGATGAGGTCATGAGAGAAATCATCGCCAAGATCGAATTGGGATAAAAAAATTTAGATTGAGTGGTTGACTTGTTGATTAAGGTTAAAGGATGAAGTCTTTTTTAACCAGTCAACTTAATCAACCCAATCAACTTAATCAACCGCCTGAAAGG
>JAOZSC010000264.1 GCA_029939875.1 Desulfobacterales bacterium | reverse complement strand
GAGGCACCCGAGGAATCGGTCTTGGCATTGCCGAATCGCTGATAAAACGGGGAGCTTCGCTGGCCCTGACATATAAAAGCAACGAACAGGCAGCGCAAAAGGCCCGGATGCATTTAATGGGTCTGGCAAAGGAAAATCAACGCATTCTCTTACTCAAGGGAGATGCCGGCGATTCAGAAAGCGTCGCCGAGCACTACCAGGCGATTCACGGGGAACTGGGCCCGGTCAATGTGCTGATCAACAACGCTGGAATCATGCCAACAAGATCCTTCGATGAAATTACGGTGGAAGATTGGAATGCGACCATCCGTATCAACCTGAGCGGTGCGTTTTACTGGAGCCGCCAGGTGGTGCCGGATATGAAGGCCATGAAATTTGGCCGCCTTGTAAATATTTCATCCATTGCGGCCCGCGGCGGAGGTGTCGTTGGACCCCACTATGCCGCTTCCAAAGCCGGGATGGTGGGGATGACCCGCTATGCAGCCAAAGAGCTGGGACCGCATGGAATAACGGTCAATGCCATCGCCCCGGCCTTCATCGAAGATGCCGGGATATTTCTGGATTGGTCCGAGGAGAAAAAAACAACGCTGAAGGAAAAAATTTTTGTGCCCCGCATTGGAAAATCTGATGATGTCGTACGCGCATTTGAATATCTGCTCGATTCACCGTTTGTCACGGGGGTGACACTGGATGTTAATGGAGGGGCATTCATGATTTAAAGACTATTTTGTATTTGTTTCTCTATATCCAACTATTTCATTAAAGGAGAAAAACCATGCCAAGCCAGGAAGTAGAAGAAATTAAACAGGACATCTGGCAACGATACCTGGAAAAAACCAGAAAATCCAAAGAGCTCACGGAGAAAGCTCAAAAATTCCTGCCCGGCGGTGATACACGATCCATCGCTTTTTATACACCTTACCCCTTTTTCGCTGTTAAAGGTCAAGGGTGCTATCTCTATGATGCCGACGGCAATGAGTACCTTGACTTCGTCAATAACATGACATCCCTCATCCACGGCCACGCCCACCCCCAAATAATGGACGCCATTCGCAGACAAACCGAAAAAGGTATTACCCATGGAGTTCCGGTTGAGGCGCAGCACAAACTTGCCGAACTGATTTGCAAGCGGGTGCCGTCCATCGAATCCATCCGTTTCGGCAACAGCGGATCGGAGGCCACCATGTTCTGCATGCGGGCCGCCCGGGCCTTTACCGGAAAACAGGGTTTTCTGAAAATGGACGGCGGTTACCACGGCAGCCACGATTTTGTGCAGGTCAACACCATGCCGGATATGATCTCAGAAGATCTCCCGCAAGCCAAGGCGACCCGGGGGGTACCGGTTTGCACCGAAAAAGATATTTTTCTGACACCGTTTAACGATCTGAACACGGCAGAACGGGTCCTGAAAGATAACAGGGATAAAATTGCGGCCATCATTATGGAGCCGATGCTCGGTGCCGGTGGTGGCGTGCCCCCGCAAGAAGGTTATCTACAGGGTATGCGTGCATTGGCGGATCGGTATGGGGTACTGCTTATTTTTGACGAGGTCATTTCCTTTCGCGTGCACGAGGGAGGATTGCAGGCCATGGCCGATGTTAAGCCCGATCTGACCGCATTTGGCAAAATTATCGGTGGCGGCTTTCCCATCGGCGCTTTCGGCGGACGCAAAGATATCATGGAAATGTTCGACCCCAACAAATCGGATTCTATCGCCCATTCCGGAACTTTCAGCGGCAATGCGGTGACCATGGCCGCCGGAATCGCTAACCTGGAAATATACCCCAAAAAAGAAGTTGAGCGAATCAACGCACTGGGCAAGCGCCTGACTGACGGCTTCAACAAAGCATTCGAAAAAGTCGGTATCCCGGGAGGAACACGGGGGATCGGATCACTGGCGGCCATCGCCTTTACGGATAAAGAATTAAGCAATTCAAAAGATGTGATTTTGAGTATGATTCCATCTTTTGAACTGATGCAATATTTACATCTGGAGATGCTGAATCAGGGCGTATTCTTCCTTCACCGCGGAATGTTTACGGTTTCCACACCCATGGCGGAAACAGAAATCGACATCTGTGTTGAAACCTTTGAACAGTCGCTGGAATTGCTAAAGCCGTTAGCAGCCGAAATCCAGCATCAATAGATTATTTGCAGGGTATGCTTTTGTGCCCGTAAAAGCGCCCGTCAGGCAAATCCACTTGAACCGGAGCAAACCGGCGTCCCTCAAGGAGGTCCCATGAAAGAAAAACTCATCATCACCGCAGCATTGGCCGGCGGTGCGACAACAAAAAAAAACAACCCCAATACGCCCTATACGCCTGAAGAGTTTGCCGAAGAAAGCTACAAATGCCTGCAGGAAGGGGTTAGCATCGTGCACATCCATGCTAAAAATCCGGCAGACGGTATGGCCACCATGGATGTGCAGACCCACCGGGATATCATCGGCGCTGTCACGGACCGCTGCCCGGAGCTGATCATTAACATCAGCACCGGAGCCATGCAGACCCCACCGGAAGACCGAATTGCACCGACTGTCGATCTTAAACCGGAACTGGCCAGCTACAACACCAATAGCATGAATTTTGCGGTGGCCAACCATAAGACCGGAGAGATCTGGTTTGAGTTTATATATGATAACACTTTTGCCATGATGGAAGATTTTGCCCGCCAGATGAAAGAGGTGGGGACCAAACCGGAATGTGAGATTTTCGACCCGGGCGGATTGTACAACTGCATATTGCTGAGCCGTAAAAAAGACCTGTTTGAACAGCCCATGCACTTTCAGTTCGTCTACGGCGTGGCCGGCGGCATGCAGTTTGATCCCCTGCTGCACATGAGCCTGGTCGGGCAGCTTCCCGAAAAGGCGACTTACAGTGTCTGCGGGGTTGGTCCTCATCAGCACAGGGCAGCGCTGATCAGCGCCATTTCCGGGGGGCATATCCGTATCGGTCTGGAAGATAATGTGAAAATGCCGGGTGGTGATCTGGCCAAGGGCAGCTGGGAACAGGCGAAGTGGGTTAAAGACATCGCCAGGATTGCGGGGCGACCCATCGCTACGCCGGATGAAACACTGGAGCTTTTGGGACTCAAGAAAAAGGAAGGAAAATTATAGGATGGCTTATGAATCCCATGAGATCGGCCGCGATATTGTGGCCAGATATAGACAAAAAACGGGGCAGTCTGACAAGCATTTTGAAGCCGCTAAAAGCTGGCTTCCCGGCGGCGAAACACGCAGAGCATCCTATTTTCCACCCTATCCAACATTCATGGAAAAAGGCGAGGGATGTTATTTGTACGACTGCGACGGCAATAAGTACATCGACATGCAAAACAATTATACTTCACTGATTCACGGCCACTCCCATCCCCGCATCAATGAGGTGGCTCGCTCCCAGATGGAAAAGGGTGTTGTGCTGGGCTCGGCCGCAGAGATTCAGTACCGGCATGCCGAGCATCTGTGCAACCGGATTCCGTGCGTCGAAACGGTGCGCTACGGCAATTCGGGCACCGAGGCCACGCTGTTTGCCATGCGAGTCGCCCGGGCGTTTACCGGCCGGGAAGGCATACTGAAAATGGATGGCGGCTATCACGGCATGCATGACTATGCCCAGGTCAACATCTTCCCTGAACCCAAAACAGAGGGCCTGCCGGAGCCCTGGGCGGAACCCTGGATACCGCGAAATCTCCTTAAAGACATCTATATCGCCCCTTACAATGATCTTAAAACCGTAGAAGGCATTCTCAAAAAGCATAAAGATCAAATAGCGGCGGTAATCGTAGAGCCGATGTTCAGCGCCGGCGGGCTTTTTTTGCCGGAACCGGGTTATCTGCAGGGGATGCGAGAGTTGACTGAACGCTACGGGGTTTTGCTGATCCTGGACGAGGTCATGATGTTTCGTCTGCAATATGGAGGACTGCATACCTATTACGGCATAAAACCTGATCTCGTCGCCCTGGGTAAAATCATCGGCGGCGGGTTTCCTGTGGGGGCTGTTGGCGGCAGAAAAGATATCATGGAGCTGTTCAGTCCGGCTCACCCCCACCCGGTTTTTCATTCCGGTACCTTCAACGGCAACAACATTACCCTGGCCGCCGGACTGGCTACATTAGAGCTGTACAATGGGAAAGCGGTTGAGCAACTTAACACTATGGGAGATCGCTTACGGAAAGGCCTTAAAAAGGCGCTGCAAGACTCAGGAATAAAGGCCCAGGTTACAGGTATGGGGTCTTTGTTGATGATTCATTGGCGGAAAGAGAAACCAAAAACCGCGCGTGACGTCTTTGCCACTCTGCTTCCGGCCTGGGATCTGGCGGGCTTGTTCCATTTAGAAATGCTCAATCGTGGCGTGTTCTCGGCACCCCGGGGCATGTTTGTGTTGTCCACACCAATGACCGCAAGCGAAATCGATACGGCCATTGAAGCTTTGGAAGGAACCTCGGCCCTGTTAAAGCCTTACATTGCCGATACCTTGCCGCATCTAATAACAGCATAGGAATCCATACCAGCTGAGAGCACATTTGCTGAGAAAAGGCGAGCGCTGCCAATCAAGCAAAATGCGAAAGGAGGTGAAAGCATTTTCGAATTTCTAACACCCGGGAA
>JAOZSC010000263.1 GCA_029939875.1 Desulfobacterales bacterium | reverse complement strand
GCCCGTGCAATGCCCTTGCCCAGCAGTTCAAAGGGCTGGATCAGCCGGGGAAGATCCGCCCTGAGGACGTAATTGCGATCTACAATTTTTTTAAAGGCTTCAAACTGCCGGGCCAGCGGTTGCCGGCCGACAAAATCTCCTTTAAGCGGCGAAAAGCTGACGGCAAAACGGGCCAGGTTACAGGCAAAAATGGGTATCGACCTGCCGTCGGCATCCAGTCCCAGTTCATGGCCGTAAAGCGGCAGCCCGGCTTCCAGTCGCAGGGTATCGCGCGCGCCCAGGCCCACCGGAACCGCACCTTTATCCAGCAGCAGGTCCCATATCATGAGGGCGTGCGGGCGCTCGATAAACAGCTCAAAACAAAGCGGCTCACCGGTATAACCGGTGCGTGCGATCAGAACCCGGCGACCGTTGATGGTGGCGGTGCTCAATGTGTTTCGGAGGGGTTCAGGCAAGCTGCCGGAATCGATAAGGTCCAGCAGAATATCCTTTGATTTCGGACCCTGCAGACTCAGCATGGCCAATGCCTCGGTGCGATCTTCAAGGGTCACCTGCGCGAAGCGGTCCGTAAAGGCCGTCAGGTGCTGCCAGTTCTTTTCGCGGTTGGAGGCGTTGACCACCAGCAGGTATTCGTCCTCAACAAAACGGTACAGATAAGCGTCGTCAATCGCCCCCCCGCTTTTATCGGGAATCATGGTGTACTGGCTCTCTTCCACCTCGATGGCCGCCGCGTTGTTGGTCAGCACATGCTGCAAAAAATCAAGCGCCCCTGACCCGCCGACAATGAAGCGGCCCATGTGGGAAACATCAAAAACGCCGGCCTGTTTGCGGGTGGCCAGGTGTTCCTGAACGATGCCGGCTTCATACTGTACCGGCATATCCCAGCCACCGAACTCTACCATCTTGGCACCGAGATCGACATGTTGGTCGTAAAACACGGTTTTAAGCAGCTGTTTCATGGTTTCATCCCCCTCTTTTGCGGTGGAACAAGTTGTAACCCGTCGGCAGGAATCATAAAGAAAAGCAAAGGCAGTGTCAATTGGTATCCGCACGATATTACTTCGGAAAAAAAGAAAGAAAAAAAATAATATTGACACTCTTATTGTAAGCTATTAAAATTGTATTAAAAAATAATCATAATCGGTTGAATCGTTACCACAGTCCTCTTCGGTGGGGTTTTGAAACCACCACAACCCTCAACTGCCGAAATGCAACAATGTAAAAGGAGCCCGGCATGACAGCCTCGGACCCGGAACTTGGTAAATTCGGCATCACGGCGCGTTTGTTTAGACTGGTCAGTGACATGCCGAAAGATCAGCAGTTAATTTTGCTCAAGCAGTTGATCGGCAATGATGTCAGCAACCATTTGTACAAACTGATTGTTGAAATGACCGAAGAGCAGCAAATTATCCTGTTGGAGCACATGGGCCAGATGCCGGAGGTGGAGCTTCCCATCCTTACCGTGAGCCTGGAAGAAAACGGGGCCTCCATGCGGGAAAATCCCCGCAAACCCTGTCTCATCAATGCCAATTACCGCATTCAGGATCGCAACTATAAAAGCTACATTCTCGATATCAGCATCGGAGGAGTATTTATCGAAACCGATGAACGGGTCGGCCTGGGAAAGGAAATCCTGCTAAAATTTTCTTTGCCCCATCAGCCACAGCACTTTACCCTCGCTGGCAACATTGCATGGAGTGGGCCCAAAGGATTCGGGGTGAAGTTCAATAAAATTTCTTCGGTACAGATGGAAGTGTTGAAGTCGTTTGTTGAGCAAACTGATTAGAAATAAGGACGGATAATCTATGAAAATAAGATCTGTGAAAATAGCTAGTATTTTAGTGCTGCTTTTTATCAGCCTGTTATGGGTCTGCCTCACGGGAGCCGAAATTTATACCTGGACCGATGAAAGCGGCATCAAGCATTTCAGCAACGTCCCCCCCGCTGAGGGCCACAATGTCCGCGTCATGGGACCCGAATACCAGCATGATGAAGCGGCAGATAAAAAGCAAAACGCAGAAGAATACGAACAGACGCAAAAGCTCATCAAAGAAATAGATGAAAGCTATGAAAAGGAACAGCAGGAAAAAAAACGGCAGGCCGAGGAGGCCGAACGAAATCGTCCACCGACAAAAGAAGAAAAAATCAATGCTGAAAGAGACAGGCTGGAGGCAATAATCCGAGATCTTGAAGCAAAGCCTCTGGAATACTTCGGCTCCCAGAGAAACAAGATCAAGCGTCTCGGCTACTACAACTACCGCTTGAACGATCTGATGAAAGACCCGGACAAATATTTTAACAATCCCGTTGGGTTCGAGGGCAACGTCAAGCCCCTTGTTGAGGAGAACACGAATAATTGACGGTGATGAGCCATCAGGTTTTGCTTGCATTTTTACTTAAACCTGTCGTAAAATTCAGGAGGAATTTTATGAAACGTTTTTTCTTGTTTACAGGTGTGCGTGTCGCTGAACATCAACCCTCCGAGTTGGCGCACCTACAGTTCCAAAATCATTCAACCCCTTGAAATCGGGGCCTGGCGTGTAGAGATTCAGGATAGCTCCGGCACCTACGCCTTGGAACTGAAAAAAGCCCAGTCCATTTTAAACTACCTGCTGGGCGTTCTCCAGCCGGGAGACACCCTGGCAGTGGCCCGGATCGACACCGGCAGTTTCAGTGAAAAAGATATTGTCGCCAAAATGACCTCTGACGGCCGTCCATCGGTGGCCAACAACCAGAAGCGCACCTTTTCTAAAAACCGTCAACCATTTTGTCGCAGTATCCATGCCGGCCAAATCTGGCAACCACGATGGCCGGAGGCAAATTTCTTGAGTGATCAACCATCTGCAGGTACCTTGGCGGGCAAATCACCGTTTGCAATCCGCAATGTCCGCTTGTTTATCGCCTTTCGTGTATTTTTTAATGCCCGCTTCTATTATCCCGTTTTTACGATCCTGTTTTTGGATTTTGGCTTGAGCCTGGAGCAATTCGCCTTGCTCAATGCCGCCTGGGCCGCTTCCATCGTTGTGCTTGAAGTGCCATCGGGCGCGCTGGCCGACAGTTTTGGCCGGCGAAACCTCCTGGTCGTAACGGGAATACTGATGGTGGTTGAAATAGCCCTGCTGTGCCTCGTTCCTCTGGGAAACGTCAGTCTGCTCTTTGCGGTATTTATGATCAACCGCGTTTTGAGCGGCGCCGCAGAGGCCGCCGCCAGCGGGGCGGACGAAGCCATCGCCTACGATAGTCTGAAAAAAGAGGGCCAGACCCGGGACTGGCCCCTGGTGCTCGAAAAACAAATGCGTATTCAGTCCATGGCATACATCGGGGCCATGAGCCTGGGGGCCGCGGTTTATGATCCGGCGCTGATGCAACGGCTGATCCGCTGGCTGGGGATAGACATCTCGCTGACCCAGGATATCACCCTGCGCTTTCCGCTGTACCTCACCTTCGTCATGGCAGTGTTGACCCTGCTGACCACCTTGCGCATGCGCGAAGACCCGCCGCCCAAGGAGGCCAACTGTGCCGGGGAGCAAGGCTGCAAAGTCACTGTATTCGAGGCTCTGCAGTTGACCCTGCAGGCTGGCAGGTGGATACTGAAAACCCCTTTTGCGCTGGTGATCATTCTGGCGGGACTGCTGTTCGACAACTGTGTGCGCATGATCATCACTCTGTGCAGCCAGTACTACCGACTCATCAGCCTGCCCGAGGCCTCCTTCGGCTTGATCGGATCAGGATTCGCCCTGCTGGGGCTTTTCATCCCCCGGCTGGCTTTAAAAATGGTAAAACGGCATTCTCCGGCCTATAACCTGGGCACCATGATCGCAGTAACCGCGGCCGGGTTTATCGGAATTACCTTTTTCGTTCCGCTGTTCGGACTGATTCCGGTGGCGCTGCTTTCCAGCGTAATGCATCTGGGTCGCTTTTTCCAGAGCCACTACCTCAACCGTATTACGGCCTCGCACCAGCGCGCCACGGTGCTGAGCTTTAAGGGGCTTTCGTTCAATCTGGCTTACGGCCTTATCGGTGTGCTGTATTCGGTGCTGCTGGCATTTCTACGGCCGTCAATCATGACTTCCCATGCCGGCATCGGCCGCCAGGCTATCGAAAACCTGGTGTTTGTCAAATCCATAGCATGGTTTCCCTGGTACTTCCTGGTGACCATGGCGGCCCTGGTGGTATTCGCCCGCTGGCAGCTGCGCGATACCGATATCTACCGGACGCCGGGGTGAACACATTTGGTATTGCCTTTGACTAAAAATGGGATTATCTATGATAGACAGGCAACAATATCGAAAGGTGGAAAATCATGGTTGACCCCCATAATGACAATCACGAAGATTTTGTTATTCACCCGGACGATGACGATGAAAACGCCCATGATTTCAGCCGGCAGGATCGCTACGACAGCGACGGGGACATTTTTCAAAAAAAAATCCATACTGCCCTATGTCATCGGTGGGGTGGCAATCCTTATCCTGGCCGTTGTTCTGACCGTGATACTGGCAGGGCCCCGAAATGGCGCTGATACAGCCCAACTGCAGGCCATGGAAACCAAAATCCGGCAGCTGGAAAAAAGACTATCCACCATCGGTGTCATTGACCAGGC
>JAOZSC010000262.1 GCA_029939875.1 Desulfobacterales bacterium | reverse complement strand
TAGCGCCCATCTCGGTTTAACGGTTCACCAGGTTGTCACCCTGGCATCGATCATTGAAAAGGAAACCGGTGCGCCCTCCGAACGATCCCTGATCTCATCGGTTTTCCACAACCGCCTGAAAAAAGGAATGCGGCTTGAATCCGATCCTACAGTTATCTACGGTATAAAAAATTTTGACGGCAATCTGACCCGCAAACATCTCGTCACCCGCACGCCTTACAACACCTATAAAATCAAGGGGCTCCCACCGGGCCCGATCGCCAATCCGGGTCGCGCGGCCCTATCGGCCGCTCTTTACCCCGAGGACACCGCCTTTATCTATTTTGTCGCTAAAAAAGATCACACCCACCACTTTTCAACCAATTTCAAAGACCACAACCGCGCCGTGAGAAAATACCAGTTGAGACGCAGGTAATGCGATGGTTGACGGGTTGGCTTGACACATAACAACAAGGACCTTAGGTTAAAAACAGCAGGTTCCAGGTTCAGGTTCAAGGGTTACAAAAACTGGTGTCTGCTCAGTATGCTGATCAAGATCCAGCTATAAGCGAATATACCCAACAGTCAAAAACAAGAAGAAAAGGATCCATAATGACGACAACACGAAAAATGAGACCCACGTTTATCATTGACCTTGAAAAGATCAATACGCTCAACGCGGAAGGCTGTGTTGCCTGCGGCCGAAAATTCAACCTTGGAGAAACGGTGGTCAAAGCCAGCGGTGCATGGGAGGGACTGCCTAAATTCATCCATGAAAATGAAGCTGTGTGGGACGAATCCACCCAGAGCTTTATGGAGCGGCGTTGGTACGCGTCAAGAAAAAGCGGATAAACACCCCGCCTGTCACCAACCATTGACTCTTCAGGTCGAAATTTTGACGGTTTTTGTAATTTGCCGTAAAATTGGCAGAAAGTGTATATTGTGTATCTATCTGTATTTACTTAACTTTTAAACATTCTCATATTTGGCACAAAATTTGAATATCAAAACAGTAAACCTTTGGGCTCATTAGAATCAAAGGTAAAAGAATCGACTTCGCGGATGTGCGTGCATCTTTTCTGACGGACTTCCAAAATTAAAAATTGAGAAGGCACCGTGTGAGAATAACGGCATTCAGGGAAGTCCTCTTTTCATAGGGATGGGGTCGTAAGTTGATTGAACGCACGATCCCCGGTTTGAGATAAGCCAACCGGGAGCTTTTAAAACCCTCAACCACTGAACACTGAACCGCTTAACTTTAACCGTATTGACCATAACGTGCGTAATATCGTATGATTAGATCCATGGATCTCTCAGAATTTTCCGACATGCAATTGGCCGGGCAGCGACTGATGGTCGGTTTCACCGGAACCCGGATCAGCGAAGAACTAAAATTCCTGATTGGTCATCTTAAAGTCGGAGGGCTGATCTTTTTTGCCGGCAACCTTCAGACACCACAGCAGATCAAGCTGCTGTGCTTTGAGGCCCAACAGTATGCCCGCGCATGCCGTCAACCTCCGTTGTTTATCGCCATTGACCAGGAGGGGGGACAGGTCGCCAGGCTCCAGGCTCCATTTACCCGCTTTGCCGGCAACCCCAGCATGAAAAACGAGCAAGACGCGGTGCATTTTGCCCAAGTAACGGCTGCAGAACTGACTGAGGTGGGCGTCAATATGAATATGGCGCCGGTTGTGGATGTGGCGCCGCAAGAAATCAACAGCATCATGGCCGAACGGGCCTTCGGCAGCGACCCGCACCGGGTTGCACGGCTGGGAGTGGCCGTCATCGAGCATTTGCAGCAGAACCGTATCCTGGCGGTTGCCAAGCATTTTCCTGGAATCGGCCGCACCGTCCTGGATTCCCATGTGGACCTGCCGGTCTGCGACGTGGACCTGCTCTTGCTTGAACAGTTTGATCTCATTCCTTTTAAAGCTGCCTTTACCCACGAAGTCTCCGCCGTGATGCTGTCGCATATCGTTTATCCAAAACTTGACCCCCACTGGCCGGCCAGTCTGTCGACGCAAATCGCAAGGGATCTTTTGCGCAGGCGCCTGGGATTTGACGGCCTCGTATTGACGGATGATCTGGACATGGGCGCCATCGCCGGACACTACGACATCCAGACAGCTATCGGCAGGGTTCTTGCGGCGGATATCGATATGACCCTCATCTGTCATAAGGGCCCGGCAATTGAAAGTGCGGCTGACGAAATCCTGCGGATGATAACGGATTCATCCGAAATAAAGGCCAGAGGAATCGAATCGGTGCAAAGAATTATGGGGATGAAAAAAAAGTACTTGCTGCAATGACCGGCTCAAGGTCCATGGATAGGGATTTCGAAACCAGGTATCTTATTTGGCACACCAGGCCGGACAGTGAACCGCAGAATGCCGAAGTCTGGAGTCGCTGCGCTCTGTCTTTTTAGCTCATAGAATCGATAGAATTCCTTACTTCGACATTCCTTTCTTTGTGCCGCCCTTTAACATTCAATCCGTCTTCGGTGGCTTGCACCGGCGTCTTGTCACGGAGCTAACCGGCTCTTGAAAAAGCATCATCCTTAAGCTGTGCCACTATCCCGGCTTTCAGGTAGTGATAGCCTGCTGCTGCGATCATGGCGGCATTGTCTCCGCAAAACTTGTGCGAGGGGATATGCACCTTTACGCTGTACTCGGCAGCATGCTGACGCAGTTTTTCCCGCAGGCGGCTGTTGGCCGCGACGCCACCCACCAAAGCGATATGACGGCAGCCTTTTCGGCTTGCGGCCTCAATTGCCTTGTCAGTGAGCACTTCCACCACCGCTTCCTGGAAGCCGGCGGCAATGTCGCCAATGCGCTTTTGATAGTCGTCACGGTGTTTCGCAATGTATCGCTGCACGGCGGTTTTTATCCCGCTGAAGCTGAAATCGAAGCCAGATCGGTCCAGATAGGAGCGTGGAAAGCGTATGGCACCCGGGTCGCCATTTTTTGCGATATGATCGATCATGCCACCGCCCGGATAGCCCAGGTCAAGCATCTTGGAAACCTTGTCGAAGGCCTCACCGGCCGCATCATCCCGGGTCTGCCCCATCAATTCCACCGCCATGGGAGCTGTCACGTGGTAAATGCCCGTGTGTCCGCCAGACACCAGCAGGGCGATAAAAGGAAACGGCGGCGGGTCGCCTTCCAGAAAAACCGAGTGAACATGGCCTTCCAGATGATTGACCCCCACCCATGGGATACCCAGGGAAAAGGCACAGGCCTTGCCAAAAGAAAATCCCACCAGCAGAGCGCCCACAAGCCCGGGCCCCCGTGTAACGGCCAGTGCGTCCAGCTCTCCCAGAGAAATATGGGCTTCTGTCAGGGCCTGGCTGGTCACCGGCACAATGGCTTCGATGTGCTTGCGCGATGCCAGCTCAGGAACCACTCCCCCGTATGCATGATGCACTTCAACCTGAGAGGCAACCACCGAAGACAAAACACGGGTGCCGTTTTCCACCACCGCCGCAGCGGTTTCATCACAGGAACTTTCAATGCCCAGGATAAGCAAAACGGATGAATTCCAGGTTCAGAGGTTCAAGGTTCAAGGAAAAAAGCTATGAAGCTGGAAGGCTTGGAAGCTGGGAAGCTTAAATAGGATTGTTTCCTTTAAAAAGCCTTCAAGCTTTCTGGCCTCCTGGCCTCATGGTCAGCTGCAGGCGGTTCGCCCTGAACCCCTGAACTGCGAACAGCTCAACCCATATAACTGTCGTAACTACTCCCAGATGATCCGATTTTGGGCATCACGGCAGCCCAGGATTTCTCCAATCAAAAAGGCTTTTTCGTTCATGGCCTCCAGCTGCTGCAAAGCATCCGTGGTGGCTTCGGCAGGCACAATGGCTACCATGCCGATACCATTGTTGAAGGTGTGCATCATTTCCGGCTCGGAAATGTTGGCGGCCTGCTGCAGGAAGGAAAAAACGGGCGGTATGTCCCAGCTTTCTCGTTGAATCAGAATATTGCAGGCCTGAGGTACGACACGCAGAATGTTTTCGGCCAGCCCGCCTCCGGTAATATGGGCCAGGCCGTGGACCGGCAATTCTTTTACAATTCTCAAAATAGAGCGGGTATAAATCCGGGTCGGCGTCAGCAACTCTTCGCCCAGAGTTTTGCCAAATTCGGGGATATAATCCCCGGGGCTCAGTTTAAGGTGCTCGAAGCAGATTTTGCGCACCAGTGAATATCCGTTGCTGTGCAGGCCATTGGAGGCAATACCGATCAGCCGATGCCCCACACGGATATCGGTGCCGTCGATGATTTTGCCATTGTCGACGATACCGACGCCAAAGCCGGCCAGATCATATTCATTGTCCTGGTAAAATCCCGGCATTTCCGCTGTTTCCCCGCCGATCAAAGCGCATCCGGCCTGCTGGCAGCCGGCACCGATGCCACTGATAATACTGGCCGCCTGCTGGTCGTCCAGTTTTCCCATCGAAAGATAGTCGAGGAAAAAAAGGGGCTTGGCGCCCTGGACAATGATGTCATTCACACACATGGCCACCAGATCAATGCCGACGGTGTCATGTTTATCCAGCATAAAAGCAATTTTAAGCTTGGTTCCCACGCCATCAGTGGAACTGACCAGAACCGGCCGGTCCAGATTGGCAAGATTCA
>JAOZSC010000261.1 GCA_029939875.1 Desulfobacterales bacterium | reverse complement strand
ATCGAAAGCCTGATTCACCATTTCGTCAATGTCACCCGGGGTCCGAAAATCCCCCGGGGCGAGGCCTACGCATCCTGTGAAATTCCCCGGGGAGAGCAGGGATATTACGTGATCAGCGACGGCCTGGGCTATTCGTACCGCACCCGCATCCGGGGGCCGGGCTTTGCCAACGTGCAGGTGCTGCCGAAAATGGCCGTGGGGGAAACCATCGCCGACCTGATTGCCATCATCGCGTCGGTGGATTACATTCTGCCGGATATTGACCGTTAAATATAAAAACATTGCCGGATCGCCTATGCTGCCGGAAAAAATCAAACACCGCCTTGAACAACAGATCGCCGGGGCCGAACACCCCCGGGAACTGGTGGTGGACGTGATGTTTGCGCTCCAGGAGCACTTCGGCTATCTCAGTGATGAAGCGGTGGCCGAAGCCGCCGGGATGCTGGACATGACGCCGCTTGAAATTGAAGAGCTGGCAACCTTTTATACCTTTGTATACCGGCAGCCGGTGGGCAAATACGTCATCCATGTCTGTGACAGCGTGGTCTGCTGGATGAACGGCGTTGAGTCCATTAAAGATTATCTTTGCCGCCAGCTGGACATCGCAGACGGCGAGACCACCGCCGACGGACTGTTTACCCTGCTGCCGGTCTGCTGCATCGGCTACTGCGACCGAGCCCCGGCCATGCTGATCAACAAAAAAGCATACGGCCACCTGACGCCGGAAAAAATAGACAAGATTCTGGAAAAACTCAAAACAGAAGCTTTGCAAAAAACGGAATGAGTTGAATTAACATGTACCCCCAGGTTCTCTTTCAAAATCGCAAATCGGACCGCATTGCCACCCTGGAAGAATACCGGCAAAGCGGCGGCTATCAGGCACTGGCCGATGTGCTTAAAAACCGCTCCTACCAGGATGTCCGGCAGACCATCTCCGATGCGGAATTGCTGGGCCGCGGCGGGGCGGCCTTCCCCACCGGCATGAAACTCACGTCGGTGGCCGAGGATGCGCCTTTTCCGCGCTACATCGTTTGCAATGCCGATGAGATGGAACCGGGCACCTTCAAGGATCGGGTGCTGATCCATGCCGACCCCCACATGATCATCGAGGGCATGATCCTGGCAGGCTACGCCGCCCTGGCCGAGCACGGCATCATTTTCATCCGGCCCGAGTATGAGAATGCCGCCCGGATTCTGGAAAGAGAAATCGCCGTGGCCAGAAAACAGGGCTACCTGGGGCCCAACATCCTGGGCAGCGATTACTGCCTGGAAATCGTGGTGCACCGCAGCGGGGGCCGCTACATCTGCGGTGAGGTCACCGCACAGCTCAACGCGCTGATGGGAAAACGGCCAAACCCTCAACAACCGCCGCCGTATGCCACGGAAAAAGGCCTCTGGGGAATGCCCACCGTGACTTCCAACGTGGAGTCGCTGGCCTGCATACCGCACATCCTGCGCAATGGCCAGCAGTGGTTCAAGGATCTCGCCCTTACTCAATCAGCCGCCGGTACGAAAATATTTGCCGTCAGCGGCAAGGTGAACCGGCCCGGATGCTACGAGTTGCCCATGGGGGTGCGGTTGAGCGAGATCATTGAAGAGTATGCCGGCGGCATGCCCGACGGTTCGGAATTTAAAGCCTGCCTGCCCGGCGGGGCCTCGACCTGTTTTCTGCCCCGGGAGCACTATGATATCGCCATGGATTTTCAAACCCTGCGCGATATCGGCAACCGGCTGGGCACCGGCGCCATCATGGTTTTTGACCAGAAAACCTGCCTGGTGGGCGCCACGTTGAACCTGATTGAATTTTTCACCCGGGAGTCCTGCGGCTGGTGCACGCCCTGCCGTGAAGGGTTGCCCTGTATCCGGGAAATTTTGCAGCGCATCGAAAACGGACAGGGCGAGGATGAAGATATTACCAGGCTCGAACGCATGTGCAAACACCTGTGGAATGCTTACTGCGCCTTGGCCCCCGGAGCGGCATCACCGGTGGAAAGTTTGTTAAAGTATTTCGGTGACGAAGTGCGGCAGCACATTCGTCAAAAGCAGTGCCCATTTAAAGAAAGTCAGTAGTCTGTCGTCCGTTGTTGGAAGCGGCAACGGACAACGGACAACCAACAACGGACCATCAAATGCCCAAACTGATCATCGATCACCGCGAAATAGAAGTCGCGCCCGGAACCAAGGTCATTGAGGCTGCGGAACAGTTGGGAATCATGATCCCGCGGTTTTGCTTTCACCCGGCCCTGGGAGCGGTGGGGGCCTGCCGGGTGTGTGCCGTCAAGTTTCTGGAGGGTCCGGTCAAGGGTATCCAGATGAGCTGCATGGTCACGGCCGCAGACGGCATGGTGGTCTTAACCACGGATAAAGAAGCCGTGGATTTTCGCAAACAAATCATCGAATGGCTGATGCTCAACCATCCCCATGACTGCCCGGTGTGCGACGAGGGTGGCCATTGCCTGCTGCAGGACATGACGATTTCCGGCGGACACGGTATCAGAAATTTTCCCGGCAAAAAACGCACCTACCTCGACCAGTACCTGGGCCCGCTGCTGCAGCACGAGATGAATCGCTGTATCCACTGTTACCGGTGCGTACGCTACTACCAGCAATATTCCGGCTACCTGGACCTGGGGGTCATGCGCAGCGCAGACCGCACCTATTTCGGCCGCTTTGAAGACGGCATCCTGCAAAGTCCCTTCAGCGGCAATCTCAGCGATATCTGCCCCACGGGGGTGTTTACTGACAAGCCCTCCCGCTTTTTCGGCCGGCGCTGGGATTTCCAGCGCAGCCCGTCCATCTGCCTCAATTGCAGCCTGGGATGCCACACCATCGCAGACGTTCGCTATCGGGAAGTAAAACGGCAGGAGGCGCGGGTAAGCGCCGCCGTTAACGGCCACTTTATTTGCGACCGGGGCCGGTACGGGTTTTTTTATGCCAGCAACAAGTCACGCCCTCGGCAGGCCGCAATAGAAGGTCGCCAGGTTCCGGTCGATGAGGCCCTGGATGCCGCCCGACAGCGTCTGGAAGGCATCCTCCGGCAGACAGGCCCCGGGGCCGTCGCCGCGGCAGGTTCGGCCCGCTGCAGCCTGCAGACCCAGACTGCCCTTAAACACCTTTGCCGCCGACAGGGGTGGCAGCCCCCGGTATTTTTTGCGGATTCTTCCCGCACCGGCGGGGTAAAAACCGCTATTTCCCGCCTCGAGCCGGGCCTGGCGGTATCGCTGCGGGAAGTAGAAAAAGCGGATTTTATCCTGGCCGTGGGTGCGGATCCGATCAACGAGGCCCCCATGCTGGCGCTAGCGATGCGCCAGGCCCAGCGCAACGGCGCCGGCATCCTGGTGATAGACCCCCGGCCGGTGACGCTGCCCTTTGAGTTCGCGCACCTGCCGGTACCACCAGCTGACCTTGCCTTTTATCTGGCTGCGCTGATCCGACAAACGATAGATCGTGATACGGCGAACCTGCCGGGCGCAGCCGGTATTCATTTCTACGATGCCCTGCCCGAAGGCAACGGCATTTCAGCAACACATGCCGAGGCAATTTCGGCCGCCGCCCGGCAATTGAGGCAATGCCGCAGACCGGTGGTTGTCTGCGGCACCGATGCCGTACCTCAGCAAGTGCCCGGTCTGGCCGCCGATCTGGCCGTCTACCTGCAATATAACCGGCAAAACGCCGGGCTGTTTTACCTGCTGCCCGGAGCCAACGCCTTTGGCGCCGGAATTTTATCGGAAGCCGGACACTCGTGGCAGCAGGTAACCGAAGGTATTGAAAACGGCTCCATCAAGGCACTGGTGGTGGTTGAAAGCGACCCTTTTAGGGAACTGGCCGATGGCAGGCGTCTCGAGCAGGCACTCAAAAACCTTGATTTGCTGATCGTGCTGGATTACATCAATTCGCAAACAGCACAAAAAGCCCATATCCTGTTGCCGTCATCAACGATTTTCGAAGCCGGCGGTATTTTCATCAACCAGGAGGCCCGTCTGCAGGCGGCCAGGCCGGCCTTCGGCGGCGGCCAGCCCATTGCTCAAAGCGGCGGCGGGGACCACCCTGCACGCGACTACGCAGCCGGCATCCCCGGTGCACAGCCCCAGCCGGCCTGGAACATACTGGCAGCGCTGGTGGATAAGAATATCGGGGCCGTGACCGGTCTGGCCTGGCTGGCTGATGTGCTTCTCGAATTCGCAAACCTTCCGCAACTGGACGACATTGCCGATGAGGGTCTGCGCTTTGAATCGGCTGCAGATGCCGATCTGCGCTTCAAGAACGAATATGCTTCACTGTTTGACAAAAGCGGGCACACGGATGACCCGCTGGAGATAATCCTGGTGGATTGGACCTTCGGCACCGAGACGCTTTCTGATTATTCTTCGTGTTTACAGGCGCTGGAACCGGAACCTTGCGCCACCATGCACGTCAGCGACGCAAGTGCGTTGAAGTTAAGTGACGGTGATTTAATTGAAATTAACACCGGCAGCCACAAACTTGAACTGAGGCTGCGGGTCGTCGACAACATGAGCGCCGGTGTGGTGGTGATCCCCCGGCATCGAAAAGTAGAGTGGCAGATTTTCGGTTTTGGAAAAATCAACATCAGCAAAAACAGCATCACCA